>CAMDJY010000170.1 GCA_945901145.1 Legionella genomosp. 1
GCATTTATGATGTGTGTTTTCTGATCTATGCTCAGAGAGTTGTCCAGTAAATGCCTTAATCCCACTTGTTCGTTTGTCAAACTCACTAGCAGTTTACTTTGAGCCAAATACCCAATTTGCGCAAAAACTGTCAAACGTTCTAAGTCAGACAACAGGAGGAAAAAAGTCATCTGACCTTTGGGATCAAAAGTTGATGCATCAATAAGTGCTTGCTTATCGTCGATGCCAAGCTGATGAAACAATTTTTTTTGTGGTTCATCAACAACCAGTGAACGTGTCGTATTTTTTTGCTCAAAAGTAGCCAAACTAGATAATCTATTATATAAAAAATGATCTTGTGGGAGTTCGATTAAGCATTCAGCTTGTGCAGAAGGCCCGAGTCGTAAAAATACAGGTATAAGATCTGAGTCAGGTAAACGGCACCAAATAGTATCAATAGTATCATTACCAAAAAACAAGGTGCTTTTCTTCTTTACCATCAGGTTGAATCTCTGAGCTAAAATCAAGCTAACTTTCTGCTCTATCGAGAAGGCTTCCAGTAAATTATTTTGTTGCGACATGACAATCGAAGAAAAAACTTTATCAAAGAGGGCCGAAGATCCCGTGATGCCTTTTGCTATCATGAACTGGGCAGCAATATCATATTGCTCATGTTTAACGAGCATTTCAAGTAATTTTTCATCTTTTATAGGCTCGTAGTCTTTTGTTCTAGAAAAACTTGCTAGTAGTCGGGATGGATTCCCATAGACGCTTAAGTCGCCTTGATAGGCGCTAGTGTATATATCATAATTTAGAAAATAATAAGTTTTGTTCATTTTACTTGCATCATGCAAACTAGACCATGTCTTGGATTGTTGAAGCAAATCAAATTTCTGTTGCACGTTTTGCTCATCTTGGGCGCGGACATTAATTTGCGAGCCCATAACCAGAACATCTCTTGATTAATTTAACAAATCAGTCCATAAAGCATCTGCTAATATATTTGAATGAGTATACTCTTCATCAGACAAACGCGATGGATTAATTAATAACCAGCGTTTTGTTTTCGAGTCATAAACTAGCGCTATAGCATGCTTATTGCCTATTAAATTTAATGCAAATGATTTTTGTCCCAATGCATCTTTTAAAAGATCAAGGTATTCGATTAATCCTTCTTTCGAATAAGCGCTCGCAAATGGCGCGAGGATCTCAGGTATATTTGGATATTCTCCTTTTTCATCTTTTGCCTCCAACTTAACGGGCATTGTAATGGGTCTTGTTTTACGTAGATCTTGTGATTGAGATAAAGGTTGATAATCTTTGCCCAAAAAATAACGATTAGGCTTTTGAGTTAATGCAATACCATCAAAAAACGCATAAATATCGACAATGGTTTGATTAAGCTCATCAGCTTTGTCTTGTTGGCCTTTGGCAATAAATTGCTTTTGTTTTTTTCTCAAATTTTTAAAATCAGAATCAAAATCTTCAATAGGTATATCTAAAATTGTTCTTAACCGCTTATAAAACGTATTCATATCATCGGCAAAAAACGCTTGTATGGCCATATTAGACATGCCAAAACATTCGCCTGCACCCGTGATTTTATAATTCAAGGCTTTCATTTTATCAATAAACCAGCCTTGACCGATTATTGATAAACCCAGCATACCCGACACTTGGTCTTCTATTTGAGTTAATAAAGCATTTATTTTTTCAGACAGTTGTTCTTGTGGTGCCTTTTGGGCGGATAGTAAATCTAATAACTCATCAACAGTGAGTCTAAGAAATACTAAATCAGAGGAAGAAGAGGTGCGACGAGCATTGTGAGTTTGTTTTACAAAAAGCAACATTTCATCCAATAATAAACGCAATTTATCGGCACGATTCTCAAGCAAAGCACCTCGTAAATCGCTCTTTAGTTTTTCATAAGCCTGTTTCACCATGGAGCCCACTTTTTTATGTTCATATTTTATCGTTATAGACAATAATTAATCAATAAGCAAGCGAGCAAGAACTATACACGTTTAATAATCTATGTGCGTATGTCATAGCGAAATGAAAAGGAATGTCGGCGTTCATAGTCCGTTCTATTAAAAAGTGGCTCTTTATGGATTCCGGGGTCTTATCTAACCAGTAGCTGAACCATGGATCCAAGCAAGGCTTTCCCTCTCTTTTTTACGTTGTGTACAAACTCAAAAAAACCAAGATAGATAGGTATTTTTCTTGAGAAATTCCTCTGTGCGGTCTAGGCCATGAGCGCAGTAGAGACCAAAATCCTTCCATTGTGTTGACGTGAACCTCATAAAAACCATCACCATCTTCGTCGCGGGCATACTCACCAGAGCCATGATTTACCGTTTTATGCCCATATCCCCACTCAGGTAATCTGCAATAAATATTGTACTCATCTGTGTAAACCAGCGTGCCAGGCATAATGGTGGCCGCAATATAAGGCTTAATTGTTTCCTGTTGTACATTAGCGAGCATATGGATGGAAACATCACCATTTCTTTCAATCATGCCAAAAACAGGGGGCTTTTCTTTTTCCAATGTCCCTCGTCCTCGTGCACCTCGAAGCCTGTTTCGGCGGCCTAGGCGTTCCTTTTTTTTACCGCATCTGGATTACCTTTATGACCAGCAACAACATAGACCTCATCGCACTCTACCTCACCAGATAGCTTAACCTTCGGTTTTTTATCAACAACACCACTACGAAGTACGCTGGCCATGTAGTGTGCATCGTCTTTGTTTAAACACAGTTCTTTTGCGATTTGCTCGGTTGACAAATTTAATCCTAAAAAATACAAAAACAGAATCCATGTTTTTAATGAGCGATGGTGGCCTGAAAATACGGTGTTGGTTAAATCATCGAATCTTTTACAGCAATGTTTACACTCGTACCGTTGCTTATATTGTTCGGTATCATCTTTCCCTCGTCTAATAATATTTTCAGAGGCACAATGAGGACAGCATGTTTTTTCAGGCCATCTCAAATCACGAACAGCTTCATAACAACGGGCATCATCAATTAAGTTTTGAATGTTAATTTCCATAGCAAACTGCTTGTCCTTGAGTCTAAAGCAAACGTGAATTCTCAATTAAGTCAGTTCCATTTGCAAGACCCCGGAATCCATAAAGAGCCTTGGAAAAAATTAGATTCAATGCTGGTAACCTTGATGATAAGGATCGGGCAGAATATGAACTTATTCGTGATCCAATAACGCTTGAAATTATCAATGATCCAGTCTCGGTATCCAGCGGGATAACTTATGATAGAAAATCACTTACCGATTATTTTATAGGAATAGCACACGAAGAAGCTCGTTGTCCCGTTACAAAAATTATAATTAAGAAAAGTGAATTAGACAATAAGTCTCATGTTATTACAAAAAATATGATTGCTTCGTTTGTTTCGAAACAAGAAAAATTGAAACAACTTCCTGCCACGTGTGAGTTCGGAATATTTGCAACGGGTAATGAAAAAATAAATTCAGTAGATGGTAAGTTATCGCAACTTCAGCTTTAGGAAAAGAAAAAACGAGAAAGATATAAAAACATGTTGACAAGGTAATCAAAATCCGTAGAATGCACACCACGCCGGCTAGAGCGAAGTTGATTAATAAAAAGAAGACAAACTGTGTGGGCATTTTAAGATGCCTTTGAGTGCGAGAAGATAAAAGATAGCGAAAGCTATTTAAAGAAACAAAGCTAGTGAGAACTGGCGCACGGATTAAATTGAAGAGTTTGATCCTGGCTCAGATTGAACGCTGGCGGCATGCCTAACACATGCAAGTCGAACGGCAGCACGGTAAGTACTTGTACTTATGGGTGGCGAGTGGCGCACGGGTGAGTAATGCGCAGGAATATGCCTTAAAG
>CAMDJY010000171.1 GCA_945901145.1 Legionella genomosp. 1
TTCTTAAACATCCTGTCAAACAAACGGATCTCGTCTGTGCAACTACCCAGTTAACCACTGATGGGGACACTGAAAAGGCACTCGATCTGACCTTAACCGAGATGTTGCAACCGCTAGGTTTGACAAAAGAGACATTGACATCTTCTTCATTAAAACTCGTTTATCGAAGAATTCATCCAGACAAAACAAAACAAACCTATCAAAATATGCATCAAATTTTTGATGACATCAAAGTTCTCCAAACATTTATGTCTACGAATGGGCTAGTTCGCTATCAAGAAGATAAAACGTTTCGTGCGCATGTTAAACTGCGATTATCTGGGATAACTCTGGATGATCAATCATGTCTCATTCAAAAAAGCATAGTAAGCATTCAAAAAGAATCAAGAAATATGAACTTAAGCAATGAGTGGGTGGATATGGTACATCAGCTCATGATATTAACTCTACAAGCCTATAAAATGGGAGATTTAACGTATAACAACACACTCGATATTCTTTCATCAACGGCACAGGCTATGACCTATCCTGAGCGGTCTCAAGACGTTTCACAACAGATTGAAAAATATAAAGATCATATGAGTGAGCCATTGTTGCAAGCTGCAGATAGATTTATAAAGCAAGTGACGACCCATGCATTTGGTAAGCAGAGCAAGCAAGAACATGGTGAGTCTGATATAGAACCATCGCCTCAACAAAAGCATAAACGCATACTGGATTTAAACTCGAATGATGAGACAGACGAGATTCCATCGGGTAATAAACCTAGTTGCTGATAAATCTATTATTTATGCTGAAAGCAAACCCCAGATCTTATTTGGGATTGAAAAAGCGAGTGATTTTCATGGCCTATCTGTAACGGCTCACACTTATAAACAGCTCGCCGCGCAATTAGAGTAAAAAACTGGCCCACATTAATTGCAATTGAGCCCACTTTATTTGCAACTGACATTTTCAATGCTACTAGAAAAACGACCGTTTTTTGCCATCTTTAATTGACATTGGTTCCTCATATGGTACCATCAATGGTATGAGCAAATTTGAAAAATTTAATTGACTTATTTTTTCAGAACTAACTGCATTGGTGCCAACAACAATACCTAGAAGAAAATGAGTATCGATGATATATTTATCATATTCATGTATTAAAGAATCAATGATACTGGAATCTAACGCACCCATTAATATACTGATAAATCTTATTTTAATTTGTTTCTTTTTTATTTCGTTATATAGCCGTAATATCCCACCAGAAGTCGTTCCCCAAAAAATATAACGGGAAAGATCTACTTTATATGCCAAAGCATACAAAATTTGTTTAACTGTCAAATTATCAACAGGCATTCCCTCTAAGCCTTCAAGGCACGCGTGAATATGAGTGCCTTGCCATGCTTCTGAATCTGTTCCTAAAATCTCATCTATAATACGATTTAAATCTTGTAGAAAATCATCTTGAGTATTGTAACCATAAACAATCGGCATAGAATAACAATCAATCAGTCTATAATTGTTATCATTCATCCACACACAAATCTGCTCAACACTCCACTTCATTACAACTACTCTTTAATTTCACATTGATCTTAAATTAATGTCTTATATTTAAAAAAAGTCATATCGTATCTATTTTTTTCATCTTTCGCAAATTTTTTAGATTCAACTAAGCTCCAAAATCCCCAGTCTACCTCAGGAAAAAATACATCGGCGTCAAAAACATGATGAATCAGCGTCATATAGATTTGATCAGCAAAACCTACGGCTTGCTGAAAGATATCTGCGCCCCCGATAATCATAATCTCCGGCGCATCTTGAACCTCAGCGATGGCTTGAGACAAGGTCTTTACCACGATCGCGCCATCAATTTTAATCTCTTGCCGGCTTAAAATAATATTAAGCCGTTGCGGTAGCAAACGACCAATAGATTCAAACGTCTTGCGTCCCATAATCACCGGCTTATTTAACGTAATTTTTTTAAAATGCTGTAAATCTGCGGGCAAATGACATAACAGCTGATTATCACGACCAAGCCCCCCTGCCTCGTCCATCGCAACGACTAAACTAATCACTGGCATAAATCATACTCCCCGATTTTTGGCCATCATCTGCGCCATCGTCACCGCTTTCACCAAACTTGACGCCTCTGCCAAGCCCGTCCCGGCCAACGACAAAGCAGTCCCATGATCAACCGACGTGCGAATGATAGGGAGCCCGAGTGTTATATTCACCGCCTGACCAAATCCTGCATATTTCAAGACACTCAAGCCTTGATCATGGTACATTGCTAAAAATACATCACAACCGGCGTGAGTCTTATCCGTAAATAAAGTATCCGCAGCAAATGGACCTTGAATGTCAAATCCCTCTTCCTGAAGTTTGATTAAAGCTGGGGTAATGACCTCTTGTTCTTCTGTGCCTAAATACCCATTTTCCCCCGCATGGGGATTGAGCCCGGCAACCCGAATTTTTGGGTAAGCAATCCCAAAATCACGTTTGAGTGCCGCATCTAAAATTCTAACCACTTTTATCATTAATTCTGAACTGATTGCATCAGGAACCGCTCGCAGTGGCATATGCGTAGTTAGCAAAGCGACTTTCATCGCATCGCAAGCTAACAACATCACCACGTCGCCTACCTGACAAGCATCTCTAAAAAATTCCGTATGGCCGGTAAATGCATACCCTGCATCATTGATATTCGCTTTATGCACGGGAGCCGTCACCAGAGCAGAAAATTCGCCAAGCAAACAGCGCTCAGTCGCAACGGTCAACATCTCAAGCACATAAGCGGCATTCGCTGGATTTAATTTGCCCGCCGTGACAGGTTGAGCACAAGCGATAGGGAAAATCGTTACTTGACCTTTTTGCCAAGAGCTATGCGGATCGTAATCGCACAATTTGACTGATAGACCTAGTTGCTTAGCACGCGCCGCGAGCAACTTTTTATCGCCCATCACCACCACTGGATAATCTGTTTGTGCAAGCGTCAAACACAAATCCGGCCCAACCCCAGCCGGCTCGCCGCTGGTGACGAGCACCGGTTTCATGCTAAGTCCTTATCCATAATATTGACATAGGCACCGCCACGCATATGTTGCTGCCAGTTTTGCACAGCCTCTTGAAATTTACGTTGATATAAAAATTGACGCACTTGCTGGCGTTGATAAGCATCAGAATCATCTTCCACTTTACGCTCTAAAACTTGAATCAGATGCCAACCATAGGCAGTTTTCACCGGCTTACTAATGGTATTAATCGGCAAAGCATTCATGGCTTCGGCAAATGCAGGCAACAGCTCTTCCGCCGTGACCCAGCCCAAATCACCCCCTTTTGCAGCGCTGATTGGGTCTAGCGAATATTGTTGTGCCATCTTTGCAAAATCTTTTCCAGATTTTAATTGCTCATACAAATTATTAATTTGTCGACTAGCATCAATCTCTGTCATATTTACATCTTGCTTAAGTAAAATATGGCGTACATGGAATTTTGTCACTTCATGATGCACTTCATGCTGGCTCAGAGCGACCAGTTTAATCAGCTGAAAGCCATTGGCTGTGCGGATTGGTGCCGAGACCTCACCAACTTTCATTTTGATGACTTCATTGGCAAACACCTCTGGCAATTCTGCCAAATGACGCTCACCCAAATCTCCCCCTTCCAAAGCATAATCACCACTCGATTCAGCAATGGCGAGCTGACTGAAATCAGCACCATGTTGCAGCTTTTGTATCAGTAATTCTGCTTGGTGACGGGCTTTATTAATTTCTGCGCTGGTCGGCTCTTCTGACAAAGGCACGACAATATTTTGCACATGA
>CAMDJY010000172.1 GCA_945901145.1 Legionella genomosp. 1
GCCTGGGTAGATATCTCATACGTTTTTATTGATTGTGTTTTCAATTTCACTCTGGTCGTATTTGCTTTTTTCATTGACTTAAGAAAAGCGCGCATTGTTTTATAAACGATTTAATCGATTATGCGTTATAATTCTTTCGCGGATACTTCGCACAGGGTTATAGTATCAAAAAAATCTGCTCCAGCAAATAGGTTATTGAATTATGAATGATGTTTGTTATCAAACGATTACACATGAAGAAGAGGGTCAGCGGTTAGATAATTATTTAATTCGCGTCTTAAAAGGCGTGCCTAAAAGTCGCATTTATCGAATGATTCGGGGTGGAGAGGTACGTATTAATAAAAAACGTGCCCAAGCCTCTTCACGTTTGCTTCAAGGCGATCTGATTCGTATTCCGCCTGTCAGATTAAGTCCTCCAGCTGATGTGATGCAAGTCAGTGCTTCGTTAACAGAGTGTCTTCAAGCTCGAATCATCTATGAAGATGCAGGTCTTTTGGTTGTTAATAAACCAGCTGGTATTGCAGTACATGGTGGCAGTGGCGTGAGTCTTGGCATGATTGAAGCTTTACGCCAAATGAGACCAGATATTGCCTATTTGGAATTAGTGCACCGTTTAGATAAAGAAACTTCTGGTTGTTTAGTTTTAGCGAAGAAAAGAAGTGTCTTACGGACCATTCAAGCGGCTTTGACCGCGCGTGAAGTCACTAAGATTTATTGGACGTTGTTAACTGACCGTTGGCAAGGTCTGGACACATGCGTTGTGAATGCTCCTCTTGAAAAAAATATATTACATTCAGGAGAGCGCATGGTGCGCGTTCATCAGGCTGGGAAAAAATCTGAAACACGGTTTTGTTTGTTAGAAAATTATAAAAATACTTGTTTGGTAGAGGCCGTGCCTAAAACGGGTAGGACGCATCAGATTCGGGTGCATGCTGCGCATTTGTTACATCCGATTCTTGGTGATGAAAAATATGGTAAACAGAATGATCTGCAACATCATTTGCAAATACCCACACGGCTTTATTTGCATGCACGCTCAATTCGATTTAATCTAAACGGAATAACTCAGGAATTTCAAGCAGATTTGGACGATAAGTTTTCGCAGGCATTAGATAAATTGCGAGAGTTCAAGGAGTAAAACTGTCATGAGTAGAGCATATGACCTTGTGGTATTTGATTGGGAAGGAACTTTAGGTGATCCTTTGGGTTATGTTTTGCATGTGATTGAAGAGCAAGCAAACACATTGGGTATTGCCGCATTCGATGAGCGTGTCGCTCGGCGTAATGTGATTTATGGTCTAGAAATAGCGCTGAAAAAGATCTTTCCAGACTTATTATTGCATCAGCATGAACAATTATTTCACCAAATCCAACAAATTTTACACTCACATCCTTCTGAACAATGTCTATTTCCAGGGGCTAAAAAATTAGTGCAGCAGCTGCAAGCTATGCATATTGATTTGGCGATTGCGACCAATAAAGGGCCACATGCATTACAGCGTGCTTTACAAAGCACCGGGCTTGATGCTTTTTTTGCGGTGACTCGTGCTGCAGGACAAGCGCCAGCTAAGCCTTGTCCACAGATGCTTGAAGAAATCATGCAAACGTTTCATGTTTCGCCTCACGCGACATTGATGATTGGTGATTCAGTGACTGATGTCGAAATGGCGCTTAGTGCCGGGGTAAACTGTGTAGGTGTTGATTTTTATTATCAACATCGTGAAGAACTACAAAAAGCTGGAGCGACACAAGTATTTGATGATTATGAAGCAATTGGTCGTTTTTTGGGCTTAGATCAACTAAGAGGTGGTTTGTGAATCATGTTGTTAATTTGCCAAATGTATTGACACTTATTCGTATTGCCCTGATTCCAATTTTTATTCTATTTTATTATTTGCCTTGGCACTATGCTCATTTGGCTGCCGCATTGATTTTTCTGGTCGCGAGTTTCACGGATTGGTTGGATGGGTACTTAGCGCGTAGACTTCATCAAGTGTCACCATTTGGTGCTTTTTTAGATCCAGTTGCCGATAAACTATTAGTGTCTTGTAGTCTCTTGATGTTGGTTGGTAATCAAGAAATTTATTATATTACCATCCCTGCGATTATAATTGTTGGGCGAGAAATTGTTATTTCTGCTTTACGTGAATGGATGGCGGAATTAGGTCGAAGGGCTAGTGTTGCGGTGAGTTATGTTGGAAAAGTGAAAACCGTGTTTCAAATGGTGGCATTGATTTTATTAATTTTATATCGTCCAGGGTTAGAATTATTGAATGTTTGTGGCGTAATCCTGCTTTGGCTGTCCTCAATATTAACAATATGGTCAATGGTAATTTATTTTCTGATTGCTTGGCGAGAATTGACTAAAAAAGTTGAAACGAACAGTTGACAGAACAGTGATTTGCGGTAGAATTCCTCCCCGAAGAGTGCGGGAATAGCTCAGTGGTAGAGCACAACCTTGCCAAGGTTGGGGTCGCGAGTTCGAGCCTCGTTTCCCGCTCCAAATGAAGCGACAGACAAGTCGCTTTTTTTTTCAGAAAGTTTGTTGTTCTGGAACTCTTCGCATGGCTGTGTGGCAGAGTGGTCATGCAGCGGCCTGCAAAGCCGTGTACGCCGGTTCGATTCCGGCCTCAGCCTCCAAAAAAGCCCAGGTGGCGAAACAGGTAGACGCAAGGGACTTAAAATCCCTCGGTGGTAACACCATGCCGGTTCGATTCCGGCCCTGGGCACCATATACAGATTTTGTAAGGTTTCGTAAGTAGCCGTAATGATGCGTAACTACTTGATTATTAAATAGATAACACTGACTTCTTGTTCTCAAATCGTTCTCAACTATTCGTTGTTTTTCGCAGGTAACCGCGAGAACTTTGGGTAAGATTTTGGGTAAGGTTTTTTTCACTTCTCTTCCCAAAGTTGCCGCATAGTTGAGGTAACTTATCATGTTGTCAGATTCTCAAATCAAATCGCTAAAAATAGAAGATGGAAAACGCCATGCCGATCGGGATGGTTTAGTATTAGAGTTAAGACCCAGCAAGAAGAAACTAAACAAAGTATTTATTTTACGCTTCCAGTGGAATAAAAAGCCGCAAACAATCACGCTTGGGAATTACCCCAGCACTAGCCTTGCAGAAGCCCGTACTATTGCTTTGGCTTATCGAGACTTGGTTAATTATGTCACTTATTGTTGATAAGAATTTTTTCTGGGGGAATCCAGACAACCTTGTTATCACGCCATTCGCATACTGAGTTTCCGGCCTGTTTATGCTTCAATAAAGCATCATGTATCCCTTTTTGAAGAATTTTAGTTACCTTCGCAGGATCATTTAGAATTTTTGAAATGTGATCTTCAGTTGCATTTTTAACTTTTTTCATTGAAGTTCTCCGAAATTTGTTTCCATAAGACTTCATCAGTTACAGTTAAGTAATCATTATTCGTCTCTGTAGCAATGAGGGAAAGGTGATTAATATTTGAGTTGTCATAAAGTTGCCATGAGTCAGCCAAAGGGCAATATACATTGAAAAAATTTCTCAGCCCAGCTGAATAGCGTCTTTTAATTGTGTCTTCAGGGACAGAATGACCGCCTGTTTTGACGCGTTCTTTAACCCTAACCACAGCCAGATCAGCACTTTGTAACCACAAAAAAACCAAATGGAATTGATACCCTTGTTTTTTTAGCTTAGGAATCCACGTGGCAAAGCTTCTACTGGCTAATGTGGTTTCAAAAGCAAAGTTAGCACCATTGTCAGCTAAGGTGTGAATGCGTGCCAGCATAATACGTCCAGCTTGAATAGCT
>CAMDJY010000173.1 GCA_945901145.1 Legionella genomosp. 1
GTCCCTTGCCTGCAATTAATGCTTCATAAATGATGCTATCATTGTTTGAAACTAAGTGACCTTTTAGGTTTATCGTTTTTTCAACGTTTTTATACATAAAACGCCACTTTAAATCATATTTAGGGACTAAAGCGTATTCTAAACATTTAAATTGAGAGAGATCCTCGGGTACTTTTGGTGTACCATGCGCGGCAAGATATTCCGGCGAAGCACACAAAATAAAAGCTACCTCACCAATTTTTTTAGCAATTAAACGTTCATCTGGTTCGAAAGTAAATCTAATTGCAATGTCTATCTCTTCTTCTATTAAATCCAAAACCCTCGGCGTTGCTTCAAGAAGAACATCAATATTCGGGAACTGAGTTAAAAATCCAGGGAGTAGATGTGCGGTCAACGATGGTACGGCTGTAATACGTAATTGACCTGATGGCTCTTCTTTGAAACTTTCAATCACAGATTGCGCAGTATTTTTTTCTTGAATAATTTTACTGCAAGAATCATAAAATGCGTAACCAGCTTCGGTTAAATTTAATCTACGTGTTGTTCTATGAATTAATTTTGCGCCAAGACTAGTCTCTAAAATACTCATCTGTAAGCTCACATAACCCTTTGATAATCCTAACTTGATGGCAGCTTTTGAAAAACTGTTTTCAGTTGCAACATGGTAGAATATTTCCATTTGGTTCAGTAGGTTCATTTTTAAATCTCTTATTGTTCAATATATTAAACAGTGTTTTTCAGAACACGTATATTATCACTATTAAAATAACAATCTATGATCGCTTTTTAAATTTAAGCTAAAGAGAGATCATGATGCCTATCCCAACCAAAGAAGAAATAAAAAGAAAACTCACCCCATTTTTACAAGATAGTAATGCTGATACTCAAAAAAAAGCTTCTGTGATTTTAGATTATTTCACACAACTTGAAATAGACGCCGAAAATAAAATCGATCATGTTTACGACGAAATATATCAATACTACCTAGAAATTGTTGGTCAAAATAAATTCAATCCATTTGAAAAAACGCTGTACCATACTTGCTTATATCTCTCCTATCAATATCCAAGAAATCAAAAAGAGAATGATGTCGTTATGGATCCTATTACGGTGCACACAATTCCTGAAGATCATCTATTTATTGCCTTAGATCGATGGCATTTTGATGTATTGGCATTAATGCAGTGGACTCGCATTAAAAATAAAGCACATCAGCCTATCACCAATAGAGATCTTTTGTCTGAAGAAAAATACGCTATGAACAATAAGGTATTAGTCCGTGCACGGAAGTCACTCATCAAAAAATTAATGTCAGATGATCAAGAACAAATCATCAATGGACTACAATTTTTTATAGATCATAGAGATCTATTAAGCGCACCATCAGAGCTTCTAGGATTATTAGATCATACGAATCAAAACATCGTGCAACTTGCAATAGACGTTGCTATCAATAACAAAATTGAACGTTTTAATGATGATTGTATGAGAGTATTAGCAACACTTTTAAGGCATTATCCCCATGATGAAGCAATTATTAAAAAAATAGATGCGCAATTAAAATTATATAGATTATCGGAAAATACGGCTAAAAAATTATTTCAAGAATTCGCGATATTTCTTCCTTTTTATCGAAACAGTAACAAAAACTATGTGAAGTTGTTGTGTAGTATTTTTTATAGACTACACCAAGGGGTTAACATGACGATAAACGGTGAAATTCCTTTGCTTGCAGATGAAACACAAAAGAAAAGAATCGAAATGGCATTCCTGGATGGACTTAAATATCACCTCTTATTGCTGGATGACAATATGACCACGGATGTCTTATTGGATCGACTAGAATGTATATCGACTTTTGTACACTATCTTGATGAAAGTTTTTGTTATTCGGTAGATGATTATTTTTTAAATAGCTCATCGGATGAAAAGTATCTTCTACTTAAATATACTCATCATGAGAATGAGGCTGTTTCAGCTCATATCAATCATTTGATGAAAAAATTAGACGTAAGCAGAGAAACTTATGAGCTTATCTACGATGACGAGTTTCAACTAGAATATTTTTCAAAATGTATAAAAGAAGCACGATTGTCATTTGAGTCAGAAGCCGTACTCATGCCCGGGAAAGGACTCAAATTATTTTCTAACGATGGTGCAACTTTTGAGGAAAGCTTCAGTCCATCACAACGATCAAATCAAGTGTTTTATGGTTCTTTTTTTCAGCGCAGCAAATATGAATGCAAGGAAAATGATGTAAATATTGGGATGTCTTTATTTAGGAATCATCATAGTTAATGGCAAATCGAATAGGAGGGGCCCCGTGGCCCCATTCTAATCATGTATATATCGATTAATTTAAAATTAATAGAATCAATAACGTCAATCCCCATAATGCTATACCAATTCCAAAACCTAAACAAAAATCTATTAAACTCTTAGGGCGATGATTTATTTTAGTTTTTCTCATGCACTGATCCTGGTTTATTATAGAATTCATCGTTGTCTATTGGAAATGAATAATGATGATTGGAATGCTTTGAGTGGGTATATACACCATAAGCAAAATATAAAAATCCACATAAAAAGCCACAGATGATTCCGCAATATAACCAGGTGCGATTTTTATTGGGGTTATAACATTTTTCTTTTATCATAATATCACTGTTGGTTGTGCAATTTCGGGGAAAAGATGATGACAGATAGCACTTATTCAAAGCTTTGCACACAAGTGTATGAGTTGAGTAAACCTGTCCCACCTGAGGATGCATATGCATTTTATCGTAGTTATGCTCATTCTACCAACGGTCTTATTTTAGAACCTATGTGTGGTACAGGGCGTTTTTTAATTCCTTTGATCGAGGATGGAATTGATGTTCATGGATTAGATATCAGTGCACAAATGCTTGGTGTATTAGAGAAAAAAGCAATCGCTCAAAAATTAACTCCTCAAGTTTGGCAGGGCGGCATCGAGAGTTTGAATCGAACTGACAAATATGGGCTGATTTTTATTCCAGCAGGGTCTTTTGGATTAATAACGGAGCCAGCTCAAATTTCTCATTCGCTTAAAGTGTTATTCGAGCATTTATCCGATGGTGGTATTTTACTGTTTGAAGTTGAAACAAGCCTATCGGTTCCATCACCAACAAGTGTATGGCGAGGTTCGGTATGGCATCCCACGGATTCTCATCAAAAAATTTTGGCAAGTTTTTTCTCCACTGTTGAGCACGATATTTGTACGGCTATAGGACGATATGAATTGCTGGAGAATAATCAAATTATTCAAACTGAGATTGAGGAATATAAAGTTAAACTTTATGACGATACTTCAACATTAAATGAACTGTTGTGTGAGGCAGGATTTAGCTCTATCCGAATGGTTAAAGCATTTGATAAGACTCAGCAGCCAAATAAAGACGATGCAGTCAAGATTTTTGAATGCATAAAATAAGTTGTTCTCTAAAGTGTATTTTATGCTGGATTAAATTTCAGAATTACCTGCAGTTTATTTTTTAAGGCATTTTGAATGATTCATTTAATGTTCTATTTTTATTTAATTTAGCCTACGAGAAAGCCGCAAAGATCTTAAAAATCTCATGATCGTTTAAAACGGAATTGGAGGTACATTTTACGTGAGTTTGTACTTAAGCATAAAAAAGATATTGGTGTGCAAGAGATAATTTAACTGGAGCCAATTGTGAAGGTCATTTTTTAGTGTGTTCTAAAATAAAACGAACTATATTTA
>CAMDJY010000174.1 GCA_945901145.1 Legionella genomosp. 1
TATTTACAGCTCATGCGTGTCACTGGCTCTAAAGTAGATAATCGTACCGCAGAAATTTCTGAAATTTCACGAAGCTTGAAAGCCTTAGCCAAAGAGTTGCGTGTGCCTGTGATTGCTTTATCACAGTTAAATCGAAGCCTTGAGCAACGTCAGGATAAACGTCCGATGATGTCAGATTTACGAGAATCGGGTGCGATTGAACAAGATGCCGATTTAATTTGTTTTATTTATCGTGATGAAGTTTACAATGAAGACAGCCCCGATAAAGGGTGTGCTGAAATCATTGTTGCAAAACAACGTAATGGTCCGATTGGACGTGTGAAAGTGGCATTCTTGGGACAATATACTCGGTTTGAAGATCTGGCTTATCAAGGATATCAGAACGCGAATTAATTCGCCTTTGTTGCTTCTGAAGAGTTATGATAAAATTACGTTCTTGAAAATATCAGTGTGATTAGGATCATGTCGAGCGAATACCATCAATTTGAGAAGCGCAAGCAAGATCATATCGAATTTGCATTGATGCAAGAAAACCAGGCAGAAGAATGGCATGGATTCGATGAGATGGCTCTCATTCACGAAGCGCTGCCAGATTTGAATTTTGATGAAATTTCTCTTGTCAGTACGCGTTTAGGTCATGAGGTTAAGACGCCTTTTATGATTTCCTCGATGACGGCGGGTCATCAAGAGGGCGTGCAGATCAATCGTCGGTTAATGGCGGCAGCTGATGTGACAGGTTGGGCTATGGGTGTTGGCTCACAACGACGTGAATTAACGGACCCTAACGCTGCTTTTGAGTGGGCTTCGCTGCGACGAGATTATCCTCATGTGTCGTTGTATAGTAATTTAGGCATTGCCCAAGTCATTACAACATCTTCTGAGAGTTTGATACGTATTATCGATTCTTTAGAGGCTAACGCTTTGATTGTTCATTGTAATCCTTTACAAGAATGTATTCAGCCCGAAGGTACGCCATTTTTTAAGGGCTGTTGGCAAGCATTAGAAAAATTAGTGCATCAACTTCCAGTGCCCCTCATTATTAAAGAAACTGGTTGTGGTTTTTCAGAGAAAACTTTAGCGCGCTTAAATACAATTGGCGTTGCTGCTGTAGATGTGAGTGGTTTAGGTGGAACACATTGGGGCAGAATTGAAGGTCACCGTGCAGCGCATGAGCCTATGCGCAAGCAAGCATCAGAAACGTTTCGAAACTGGGGAATTAATACTCTAAATTCAGTGAAAAATGCTAGCGCAATTTTACCCAAATACGAAATTTGGGGGTCGGGTGGTGTTCGTCATGGCTTAGATGCTGCTAAATTATTTGCGTTGGGTGTAAGTACGGTTGCCTTTGCAAAGCCAATGTTGGCCGCGGCATTAGAATCTAGCGATCAGGTGATTTCTGTTATGCAAACCATTGAATATGAGTTAAAAGTTGCTTTATTTTGTACAGGTAGTCGAACTATCACTGAATTAAGGGAGAAAATACGTTGACTAATCCACACGCTTGTCCACTCGGCGAGGGCTTTTCTAAACTAACCAGGGAAGAGCGTTTGCAGCGTTTATTAGCAGCAGGTGCACTGACTGCTGAAGATATTTTTTATCTATCTCATGGCGGCGTGCATGATTTTCAATTGGCAGATAAACTGATTGAAAATAGTATTGGCTATTTTCAATTGCCTTTAGGCGTTGCTACAAATTTTCGTATTGATGATCAAGATTATGTGATTCCAATGGCCGTTGAAGAAACTTCGATTATCGCTGCACTTTCAAAAACTGCAAAGTGGATACGTCATCATGGAGAAATTAGCACAAGCATTGAAGGGCATTGTATTTTAGGTCAAATACAACTAGCGCGCATTCAAGATTTTCAACGATTTTCCAAGATTTTTCATGAAAATCGTGTTTTTTTAATTGAACAAGCAAATCAGGATGTTGCTAAAAGCATGGTGGCACGTGGTGGTGGTGTGGTTGATATGCAATTACGTTGCTTAGAGCGTCCTGATGGGGGCATGATGGCAGTGATCCATTTAAGCATGAATAGTTGTGATGCCATGGGGGCGAATATCATTAACCAAGTGCTTGAATACTTAAAGACGCCGATAGAGTCTTTAACTGGTGAACAGGTGACTATGTGTATTTTATCTAATTTACATGATGAAAAAATTACAAAAGCTTCGGTCACCATTAGAAATATTGACCCAGAACTTGGCGAGCGCCTACAAGATGCTTCTTTATTTGCTGAAATTGATCCATATCGTGCTGCGACGCATAATAAAGGGGTGATGAATGGCATTGATCCTGTTGTCATTGCGACGGGTAATGATTGGCGAGCTGTTGAGGCTGGGATTCATGCTTATGCGACGCGTTCGGGGATGTATCAAGCCATTACGCGCTGGCGTTATGCTGATGGTTTTTTAACAGGTGAATTTAAAGCGCCTCTGGTTGTTGGCACGGTAGGGGGCGTCACGGCTTTACATCCATCAGCTAAAATGTGTTTACGCATGATGAACATTCATTCTTCCAATGAATTGTCGAGAGTGATTGCTGCAGTTGGTTTGGTACAAAACCTGGGTGCAATTCGTGCATTATGTACTGACGGTATTATTCAGGGCCACATGAAATTGCATATTGATAATTTGTTGATGGGTGCCGGCGCAGAAGACGCTGAAATTCCAATTCTTAAAAGACGTTTACAACAATGGTTAGCGATGAATCGGCGTGTGAGTTTAGGTAAAGCGACAGAATTATTAGCAGAAATGCGCCAAGCACAAGCCATACAATGAATGGTTGGTCTTTTCCTGCAAAAACGTTTTTAGTGGGTGAGTATATTGCCATCAGTGGTGGACCTGCGATTGTATTGACAACAACGCCTTGTTTTGAGGTACGTTTTTCGGCTGATATCTCTCATTTAGCTTTTCATCCAGAGTCACCTGCTGGACAATTTTGGTCTAAAAACGCACGGCATCATCCTTTATCTTGGTATGATCCGTATCGAGGTTTGGGTGGTTTGGGTGCATCCAGTGCTCAATTTTTAGGTGCGTATTTTGCAGATGCTTTTTTGTTGAATAAGAAAACTTCCCAAGAAGATTTATTAAAAAGGTATTTAGAAGTCGCCTGGAGTGGGCAGGGCATGCGTCCAAGTGGGTATGATGTTTTAGCGCAGTCTGCCAAAGGCTGTGTCATCATTGAGCGTAATCAGCAGCTTTGTACTGAATCTTCATGGCCTTTTGCAGATCTTGCTTTTATTTTGATTCATACCGGCTATAAATTGCCAACGCATGAGCATTTAAAAATCTTGAATTCAGATATTATTGAATCTGTTCAATTGCATGATGATGCGCGAAGAGCGATAAAAGCGTTTGAGACGGCGAGTTCTGATTTATTGATGCAGGCCGTCAATGGCTATCAGCGTACATTGCAGCATATGAATTTAGTCGCATCAACTACCCAAAGTCAGATCATTCAATTACAAGAGATGATTCAGCCGCTTGCAATAAAAGGTTGTGGTGCTATGGGGGCTGATGTGATGTTGATGTTAATTCCTTCTGCTGAACTTGATGAGTCTGTTGGCATATTGAAAAAAAATAACCAGCACATTTTAGCAACTTCATCGCATTTATTTTTTTAAAAACATGAGGTTTTTGAGAAAATACTTGATATTTTTGGCTAATTCGGTATGATGCAAAACTCTTTGGGGCCGTTAGCTCAGTTGGTAGAGCAGGAGGCTTTTAACCTCT
>CAMDJY010000175.1 GCA_945901145.1 Legionella genomosp. 1
CGGTCGAAAAACTTGAAAAACTGCTCCCATACAACATCGATCCTGAACTGTTAAACAATATGAGAAGCATACCTGAGCTCATCATGCCTCAGAAAGATGGGGTTAATTAAACGGTTACAGTGTAGATATGAAATCACTCTTTTGCTCAAATCGGAAATCACATTGATAGCCGCATCATAATCAACAGCTGAATCAGGATTGAACACCATATTTTCAATAAAATCTTGGTAACGTTCTCGCCATACAGGTTTGGTGCGTAGAATATCGAGTGAACGATTAATTTCCTCTTTGGGGTTAGCGGCATACTCAGGGTTTTGATTTTTAAATTGTTGTGCATCGTTTAACACGATATCTTTAGCCAACATCAAAAATTCATTAGAAACAGGTTCAGCTGATTCGATAGCATTCAGATCATACACGTGACGAATTAAAGACCGGTCATCATGGTGATATCCTCGTTCAATAGCAATGGTGCGTCGAGTTAAGCCTACCCATTTTTCAATGGCTGTTTCATGAACAGCAACACAATGGGTCTGGCTATGAGGAAATAAGCTCAATTCGGAAAAAGTCTCTTCCATGAGGGTCATTACAGAGCGAGTCACCACATCACAACGGATATTTGATAAAGTAAATTCAAAAAGTATGTGGGGTCTTAGAGTATCGTTTAAAGCAAAGACCGAAGGGAAAGTGAATTCAACCCGTGAATATTTACCCTCATTACGTACAACAGGATCACTGGCTATTAAATTCGGAATTGAAAATTTGGATTGTAGCTCCAGGCGAAATGCTTTCAATTCTTTTAGCAGGTGCGATTTGCTAAAATCATCCGTAGTTGGTTTGCGCTGAATTTTAAAATCCACATCCTCAGACATACGCTGAACAATTCTATGCGCTTTGGCCAGACAAGTCCCTCCACAAAAAACCAAGCGGAAATATTCATTTTCGACACCAGAAAGAGCTTGTATCAACTGAGTGACGTAATAATCTTTCTCGATAATAGATTCATGTAAATCTAAAACATCACTGGTTTCTTTGATTTTATTCAGTAAAAAATTATCTGGCATTAATCTGTTTCTCTATAATCAATTTTCTTCTGCCATCAGATAAAGTACCCCTGAAACGGCTTTTTAAACGAACAACAGTACGAGCGGGTACTTGGGTTGATAAGCCAGCATTATACTCTTGCTCTGCTGTGCCTGGCTCCCATTGAATCCCTTTTCTTGTCAAAGCTTCTTTACAGACCTGACCAAAAGTACCTTGAACAAGGGGTTTATTGAGGATTTCGGAAAAATAGGCTTTAGCATAAATGCCAGCGCCAATTTTGATCAACTTATTCTCTTCCATCAAAGCCTTAAAAACACGACTTATTTGGCGATAAGAGCCTAGATCCTTAAAATCGTCACGTAGCACTACATGCCCGCGAATTCTCTTGAGGCGACCAAGTGCTTTATATTCTATGCTGTCTTTATATTTTACTGTCATGGCAATTCGCCTATTTAGGACTCATTTTAATTATAGCATACATTGGTAAAGCGTCAATTTGGGACATATGTTAAATTTTAGAACGCTGATGCATTCTAAATTCTAGAATTTAGAATACGCACATTAATCGTGCATCTCATGTTGATTATCCATGGGCTCACTTGGCGCATCCGCTTCATGTTTTTTATATGCAACTTTGTTCTGTTTAGCCTCAATTACATGACGATTACTCGGCATAAATATTGCATTCAACTCTTGAAGTGAGCTCCCTAAGATACTGCTATTTGATTTGCGTTTTCGATAATATAGCCATCCTTTAGACTCTAGCCATAACCCAAGTTTATCGAGAAGCACAAAGAGCAAGAAAACACCCAGGCTGTAAATAATAATTCGCATCATCACATTCCATTGGAATGAATAGATTGATTATATAATATACAGGCTCCCGCAACGAGAGCGCCTACGGCAGCTGCACCAAATAATCCATACTTTATCCAATGACAAGAATTTTCTTGATGCGACATTGTCTTTTGTAATTTGCGACTGAACTCATATTTAGTTTGCTGACCGTCGTCAAAAATTAGTCTATCTTGAGAAACTTGAAGCTTTAAGAATCCAGGCACTGGGCCATCTAAAATGGTTATAATTTTTGTTCCATTTTGTTCAATCTGATAACCTAATCGACTACGCCATTCTTCAAAAATTATTTCATAGCCATCATTTGATTTTTGAATCGCTAAACACCCTAAAGTATCGCTTTGATATTCACCCACCAAATCTTCTACCCATTGCATATCTGATAGAGATATTGATATTTTTGAGTGAGTTGCTTGAATCGTGGATGTGTGTAGATCGATACCATTTTGAACAATACTATTGGCTTTAATGGGTGATGAAAAAGTAAGCTCCAAAAATTTTTGTTTCACCGCATTTACAAAAAAAACTGCACCACATGCATTACTTAATATGACAATGCCTAAGTCTTTTTCAGGAAAAAACTGACAGTCGGTAGAAAATCCAAATGTAGCACCGCCATGACCTATCACATTCAAGCCTTGTTCTTTCATACACATGAGGCCTAATCCATAAAATGCGTCTTTTGAAATTGCGACGCCAGGCTTTCTACGCTCGAGTAAGGAGTCTTGGTTGATAACGCGCTTCCCATCGAGTAGCCCTTTATTCATTTCTAACATTAAATATCGACACAAATCAGACGTAGTAGACCAAATGCCTCCTGCTGGTGCAACACTATAAATACCGCTTTCAAACTGAATTGGAAGCGCACAGCGCTCACCTTCAAAACTCATCGTATGTGGAGAGGCTGCACCTAATTGCAGGGCCTCATCTGGTTTGATGACGGTACTACTCATCCCTAGTGGCCGAAATACCAAATCCTTCATGACCTTGTTGTATGCATCTTCAGTTGTTTCTTCAGGTGCGTAATACTTAGCTGCAGCAAAACCTCCAGCCATCACTAAATGATTTGAATATTGAAATACTTCTCCAAATTGAGTTGTAGGCCTCATATCTGCCATCTCGGCTAAACGTTCTGATGCTGTTATGCGAGATTGTCTAAACATAAATTGAGCATCTCGTCTTGGCATGCCAGTAGATGCACTGACCGTATGGCGTAGATTTAATTTTCTCGTTGTTGCAGTATCACCTAATTTAAATTGAGGCAAAATACTTGTGATGGGGGTATCCCATTGCAATTGCTTGCGATCAACTAACATCGCCATCATTAAAGAGGTTAAGGGCTTTGTCGTTGAACCAATCATAAAAGGGGTGTCCAAAGTGACGGGCTCATCTATTCCAATCTGTTTTACACCAAAGCAATTTTGATAAATCATTCCTTTGTCGCGATGTACAATGGCAATAGATGCGCCAGGCACTTTTAGCTCTTTCATCGCATGTTGAACGAATGCATCAAATTCGTTTTTACCTTCCTCGGTCCATGATTTAACTTCATTGTTATTTAAGTCTGGTGTTTGAAAATTAGCTGGTTTCCAGCTCCCAATAATCTGCATGATTTCCGCTGAGCGACGTGAAAAACCAGCATTACTTCCGTTACATAGAATAATATGCGCTCGACCTTGAAATAGATTGGCAGCACCTATCATCATGCGTGATTCACTGGTCGGTGTTTCATAAATAATCGTTACACTTTTTTCCCAACCCTCTTGATTTTCGGCGGCGATTTTTTGTTTAAGCTTATACTCAAACTCGGGAAAGATTTGACACCATGCT
>CAMDJY010000176.1 GCA_945901145.1 Legionella genomosp. 1
AAGACTCAAGATGTGCCGCTTGTATTGCGTCGACTAGTTCATCATGGGTGCAACTTGGATTTCCGTAGATTAGGTTATTTCTTAAAGTATCATTAAATAAGGCCGTTTCTTGCGGAACGATCCCTAGTGTTGCTCGGAGGGAACCTTGCTGGATGTCACTAATATTTTGTTCGTCTATCCGTATCTCGCCGGAGTCTAAATCATAAAGACGGAATAGTAATCGTGCTATCGTCGATTTACCTGAACCGGATGCACCTACAATGGCTGTCGTTGTCCCAGGCTCAACGTTAAAGCTAATGTTGTCTAATATGTTTCTTTGTTTATTGTAGCTAAAATTGACTTGTTCAAAAGATATTTTTCCTTGTTTGAACTTTATCGCCTGGGCATTAGGTTTATCTTGAATGTCGACAGGAATTTTCATCAAATCGATTGCGCTTTTAAAGCGAGCTAAATTGTCCCTGGTCATTCGAATTCGATAGCCCAATAGGGATAGTGGCAACATAAACATGAATAAATAGCCATGAACCAGTACAAAATCACCCACGTTCATGCTTCCCGCAGTTACCTTTGTTCCGACAATTAAGAGCATGGAAATAATGCAAAGCCCTATAATTGTATTTTGAATAATATGAATCTTAGCATCCGCATTTAAGGCTTTGGTGTCGGCAAGCTCTTTTTCTCGAAGCTTTTGGGCGGCAGCTTTCACTTCATAGTGTTGAGCATTGAAGCATTTCACGGTATCTGCATGCAATAAACTCTCGATTAGGTATGAGTTTGCAGCCGCATCTTCTATGTTTTGCTTCATTCGGCATTTTACAATCCAGTGAGAGGTGAAGTAGCTTAGCAACATATAAGAGATCAGCATTAAAAATAGAATGAGCCCAAGAAAAATATTGTAGGCATAACTCAAATAAATCATTGCAAAAATAATCTCAATAATTACCGGCAATAACATCACAAAAGGCATACCAATTAAGTCAATTGCGCAGCCTCTTGCCCGTTCAATAGTATTAAGAATTTCACCTGATTTTCGATCCCTGTGAAACTTTGTTGAAAGATGTTGCAGATGGTCAAACAGTTGTAGACAAAACCTTCTTGCCCCGTCTACTTCTACGGGATAAGCCACCACTTGGCTCAGGGAAACAAACACTTTAGAGGCGCCCCAAACCAAGGCATAAGTAATAATGATTAATAAGGGTGGGTTATTAAGTAAAGTTTCATGACCTGCCAATGCATTGATAGCTTCTTTCAAAAAAATGGGAACGCTTAAATTCAGTGCGATGGATGAAAGAATAAACAAGACTGCTAGGATAAGCTGAGTTTTTCCTGTTCTGGTGTTCTTTGTCCAAATGCATGGCCAAAGATATTGCACTGTTTCTTTCATGCTGGGTGCACTGTCATTCATGTCTCGAACTCTCTTGCTGACTATTCCACATTGCATAATACAATCCCTTTTTTGCTAACAGCTCCCTGTGGGTGCCAGTTTCCACGACTTCTCCTTCGTGTAACACAAGGATATGGTCTGCTAGGATTATCGTACTCAAACGATGCGCAATGACGATGCTAGTAGTCTGTTTCGCCACTTCCTCGATATTATTTTGAATATTTTTTTCAGTTTTCGTATCGAGCGAGGCCGTTGCTTCGTCAAATAACAAAATTTTAGGCTTGCGAAGCAGGCATCTTGCGATTCCTATCCGTTGGCGTTCGCCACCGGATAATTTAAAGCCACCTTCACCAATATTGGTTTCAAGTCCTTTGGGAAGTTTGCCGATGATTTCTTCTAAATGCGCCAGATGAATTGCGGAGTTGATGTCTTGTTCAGAAGGATTTAGTGTTCCATAACAAAGATTAAATTTTAAGGTATTATTAAATAGCAAGACTTCTTGGGGAACAATTCCAATGTATTGACGTAAGGATTTTTTTGTTACGGTACTAATGTCTTGATGGTCAATGGTGATATTTCCACTCGTCACGTCGAATAATCCTAACAACAAGCGGGCAATCGTGGATTTTCCAGAGCCGCTGGAACCTACAATGCCTACCATCGTATTAGGTGCGATTTCAAAGCTGATTTTTTTTATAATTTGATGCTCTGGTCTGTAAGCAAACGATACGTTATTAAAACGAATATGGGGGCCAGTAATCATCAGTGGTTTAGCTTCTTGTTTATCATGCTCAAGCTCGTCCGTTTGCTCTAATAAATAGGCAGAATATTCAATTTTAGACAAGTTATCTTTGGTATCTCTCCATACATAGCTTAATTCGTTCAAAGGCTCAAATAATAAAAATAAATACCCATTAATTAAAACAAAATAACCAACTTTTAATTGCCCAAGTAAAATCTGATGACCTGCTTTGTAAGATAAAACAGCTAGACCTGCCGTAATAATGAATGTTTGCAGTACTTGAAATACTCCGAGACCACGAAATAAAACTTTGTTTGCAGTGGCACTGTCTTTTAAAAAAGAATCGATTTTTTGATGTTCAATGGCTTGGTTGTTGTAGTATCTTACTGTTTCTGAGTTCAGTAGACTGTCTGTAATTGCGGAGCTTACATTCAATTCAGAAGCGCTATAATTTCGTTGCAGGGTTCTTGATTTACTTTTGGTTAGTAACTCAAAGACGAAACAGATTGATAAAATAATTGCTAGGTAAAGCCCGTAGCCCAAGCCATATAGGTACCAGAGAATGACAAAAGCGATTAAAATTTCCAAAATGACCGGGGTGATTCGAAATAATACGTTAGAAATAACCATGGCTATAGCCAGCTGTGACTGACTTATCGCGCTCGTAATTTTTCCGGTTTCTTTATTCAAATGAAATGTGTAATTCAATGAATGCAGATGTTCAAAAACATGAGTGCTATAATCGGAAATTGTTTTGCAAACTGGTGAAAATAAAACCATTTCTCGCATTTTTTCACTGAATCTTGCTAACATCCAAAGTAATCCATAGCTTAAGATGAGCGCGATGATAATCGTGCTTGAATGAGTGACGTGGCTCGATAGCGCTGTAACGATGTCTTTAAAGACAATTGGTACGACTAAGTTAAGAGCAAGCGTTGCAAACGCTAACAATAGCGCTAGGATGACTCGAAATTTTCTTCTAAAATCTTTCTTTGGCCAAAAAAATGGAAGGAAGTGGGATATGATTTGTCGGTTAGTCAAGAATAATCGCCTCCATCATTTAAATCATCCGTGAGCGATTCAACAGTTTCAAACGATTTTAATTGACCATATCGTGCTTCCTGCATTGCATCAATGGTTTTCTGATGCTTAATATTAGCTAGCCAACTATTAATCTCAGCTAAAACGTCTATCATATCGTCGGGCAAGTCTAGTCTTTTCCGGATATCTCCCAGGCCACGTAAATGGTTTGACCATAAATTTTGTAATTGAGAGACTTCCTGGGCATCAAATTTAATAGGCACAACAAATGTAGTGTTGCGATGTTCGAATGTGATTTGTAATTTTTCCGAAAGTATCGCTGGTGCTAAAAGTCCAGGTTCTTTTATCATCAATACGATGTCATGATAATCTTTCATGCGGCTATTGTTGGAGCCTTTCGATACAATGGTTTCCAACTTTTCCGCAAAAATAGATTCTACTGGATAGACTAACATGGTAATTTCGCCCACAAATAAGGGCTTGCCATTGTATTCAAAAGGGCGGTAGTCTTTTTCGTTTGAAACCACCATATCACCCACACCAATATCAATGT
>CAMDJY010000177.1 GCA_945901145.1 Legionella genomosp. 1
ACCAAACATCAAACCAATTTTCATACGAATTTGGTTAATAAAAATCACCAAGGTATTTGCGCGTTTAATATTCGCTGTGAGCTTGCGTAATGCATGAGACATTAAACGTGCTTGTAAGCCAACATGAGAGTCACCCATATCGCCCTCAATTTCAGCCTTAGGCGTCAATGCAGCGACCGAGTCAATGATAATCACATCAACAGCTGCTGAGCGCACCAGCATATCGGTAATTTCGAGCGCTTGCTCACCGGTATCAGGCTGAGAAATCAGTAATTCATTTAATTTCACACCTAATTTTTCTGCATAAGCTGGGTCAAGCGCATGCTCCGCGTCGATAAACGCAGCGGTACCGCCCATTTTTTGACATTCTGCAATGACCTGCAATGAAAGTGTGGTTTTACCAGAAGATTCTGGTCCATAAATTTCAACAACCCGACCTTTGGGCAAACCGCCGATGCCGAGTGCAATATCCAGGCCCAAAGACCCTGTAGAAATTGCCTCAACATCCGGGATCGTCATGCCATCATGCATAATAGACCCTTTCCCAAATTGTCGTTCGATTTGCACAAGAGCGGCACTGAGTGCTTTTTGTTTGTTATCTTCCGTTACTGCCATTGAAATCACCTGCTAGTATAGTCTGCGAGAAAAAAATTATCCCACGTTGGCATGAGCCAGTAAACAGAGATTCAATTTTTTTAGCTAAAAACCTTGACCAGTAGAAAAAATCTATTTAACATCGGCGTCATTCCCCGGTAGCTCAGTCGGTAGAGCGGATGACTGTTAATCATTAGGTCGGCGGTTCGAGCCCGTCCCGGGGAGCCATATAAATCAAGTAGTTACCGACACAAAATCAAAAAACGACATACGAAGCTGATTCAAACGTTCCTCTAAACGTTCCTCCTTCTGCTCTGCTAGGTGCTTTATGACACATGCTTGGAACCAGTCTATTGATATCAACGAAGAGAAAGCCAAGCAACTCATAAAAACACAACACGCCATCTCAGTGAATACAATCCGTTTATTGGATGAAGGTTGGGATAATATTGTTTATCTTATCAATGAGACACTCATTTTCAGATTCCCTCGCAGAGAATGTGGTGTTTTCTGCATGGAGAATGAAATTGCGTTGTTGCCATACGTTGCCAGTCAAGTTTCATTTCCGCTTTCAGCGCCACAATGGGTTGGAGAACCATCGGACTTATACCCTTATCCATTTACAGGCTACCCCATCATTCCTGGAAAGCCCGTTGCAGATATCACTCAATCCTTTATTACAGACACTCAGTTCGCCACTATACTTGCACAATGGCTTGCAGAATTGCATGCCATACCTGTTGCAGAGCATCATGCTGCACTGATAAAAGGTGACCAAACCTGGCGATATGATGTCAATGACAGAGTATCTCGCTGCAAAGAAAATTTAATACGCTACGAGGCATATTTTCTGGAGTTAGGATTTGACAAAAAAGCGCTCCTTGAGACCATTGCATTACTCCCAAGCTTAACATTCAAAGAAGATAAAAAAGCGTACTTACATGGAGATTTATACAGTAGACACATCATGGTGAATCCCGAAACATTCCAGCCATCAGGATTAATTGATTGGGGTGATATACACATCGGTCATCCTGGAATTGATTTAGAAGTAAGCATGATTTTCAAAGGAGAAGCATTTCAAACCTTTTTTCAGGCTTATGGCGAGATAACGGACAGCACATACAATCTATTGTTATTCCGCACTTTTTGTCGTCACATGAGCTTTCTGCCATATACTTGCGAAAAAAATAGGCCTCATTTAAAACAATGGGCAGCCATGGTATTGGCGAGGGCGATTGACGAAATAAACAGGCGTCAATAAAAAATTGTTTTTTGGCGTATCACTTTCGTCACTTTTATCACTTTTCAGATAACATAGCATTTACAATGCCGCTAATGACGAAGACCTATTATGTGGAATGAACAACTTAAAACAATTGACACAAAAAACACACCTCTTTCTGCAGCCTCGCGATGGGGACAAGATACCCAGCACGTTCAACTCGTTAATGCAGGTATCAATTTAGTCTATCGATTCACGCACAATAACCAAATTCACTACCTGAGAATTACGCATGCAAAATTACGCTCAAAGCTTGAATTGGAGGCGTCGGTCTTTGGTGGGGCATGGTCGTTGGCGCAGGATTTAGTATGATGTTGTTGTGGTGGCGATTTAACTCTCTTTACGAAAAAGAAATTGCTGTTGCTACTGAGGCACTCCCGCACCAAGTACAGAAGTAATATGCAGTATACCCACGTCTTCATCATCTAAAATATACATTGTATTGCGATGACCTATCACTTCCATATTATAATGCGATTGAAAATTTGGGTCGCACTCCTTCCATCGAATTCGCCATTCAGAAGGCGAGCTCAATGAGTCGCATATTTTATTATGCTCCGAGACACTTAAAAAATGCACCTCGTTAAAACCGCCATTCAAGCTCTCAATCTTCGTTACACTCGGAGTCGTAAAGCTGTAGGGCGGCGGAGGAAGAGGATAAGGGGCCATGCTAACTGGAAATGGATTTTTAATATTTGACTGAGCAGGAATTGTAACGCTTGCTTGCTCAGCTTCGCACGATATGTCAGTTGAAGAGCATGCTGTACTGTTCTCTTTGCACACAGGCCTCTCAAAAGCTTGGTAAGTGCAAATAACATATGAAATCTTAACATCAGATTTTGTCTTATTTAATATCACTAAATTTCCGCTCTCATTTTCAACCACCACCCCAGCAGATGAGAGACTAGCAATAAAAGTCAAAATAAAAAACACCAAATTACGATTCATTACCAATCTCCATATGTATTGACGTCAAATTATTTACCTTGTCGCTTTAACTGCTTAAGCTGCTCTTGCATTATCCTCATTTGCATCCGATGAATTTGCTCTTCTCGTCTTTGTAATTGAGCTTGGATTATCATTTGTTGATGTCTGTATTGCATCATTGCATTAATTTGTTGTTGCTGTAGCCCAGCTTGGCGAACATTATTGAAAATATTTTGCATATTCACCGTTCCTTCTGCCAAATAATCAACAGGCTGTCTAAATTGCGGAACTACAATATTAGCAAACACGCTTGTTGAGCATATGAGAAATGCAAAGAATATTGGTTTTTTCATCTCAGGGCTCCATTTAATAACAAACGCTGTCTTTACAATGAACGCCGGAGCCAGGATTTCCTGCGCGATGACCTCTAACAAAAGTACCGTCTTTTCTGATGTAAGGCCTTACATTATGTGTTTTTCCATACGTAGAGCCATATGAAGGCATTCTAGGGTAACCTTTTGCGTGCACAGAAAAAGCTAAGAAATTTAAGCTGAAACATGTGATGATTGATAGGACTGTTGCTTTACATTTCATTTTTCATCTCTTTGTTGGTTGCTATCATCCTTTCTTTTGTTAACACTAAATCTGGTTTAATTTGTCCATGAAGTTCAATTATAAATCATTTTAAATAAAAATGCCACCCATTGGGTGTGGCTCTATTGGATGCAAAATAATCATCATGTTTTATGAAGAAAAAGCATCCAAATCTAATAAAGCTCGGAGAGCGCATTAAAGGGCTGAGAAAATCCCAGGGATATTCACAAGAAAATTTTGCCGCAACAGCAGGCCTGGGGTGCACTTACATGGGAAGAGTTGAGCGTGGCGAACAAAATGTGTC
>CAMDJY010000178.1 GCA_945901145.1 Legionella genomosp. 1
AATAGTAGGCATACATTTTAATATCTCATGCAAGCGCTGCACAGGCTGCACTGCTTGGGTAATAGTGCGCCCTAACACTAAATAATTACTTCCTAAATTGATAGCCTGAACTGGCGTTGCCAATCGCACCTGATCGTCGGCAGCATCGTCTGGCATACGAATGCCAGGTGTTACCGTGATAAAATCTGAACCGCAGCAAGACTTAATTGACGGCACCTCAAATGCCGAACAAACAACCCCATCGAGCCCTGCATTTTTTGTAAGTAAAGCAAGTTGATCAATCTGTTTTGAAAGTGAAGGTTGCACGCCTATTTCTACTAAATCAGTATCAGCAAAGCTCGTCAAAACCGTTACTGCAATTAATAAGGGGCGCTCATACCCATAAGGCTCTAAAATAGCTCGTGCTGCCCGCATCATGGTTAATCCACCTGATGCATGAACATTCAGCATCCAAACGCCTAAATCTGCTGCAGCGACACAGGCCTTAGCCACGGTATTGGGAATATCATGAAATTTTAAATCTAAAAAAATTTTAAATTGCCGCTTAATCAATTTTTTTACAAAACTGGGACCAAACCATGTGTACATTTCAAGACCAACTTTCAGCGCACAAAGGTTAGGATCAAGCTTATCAACAAATTGAAGTGCATCAGATTCTCTACTAAAATCAAGGGCTAAAATCAGCTTCATGTTTAATCGCCCTCTAAACCGTGAATCGGTTTAATCCTTCCCCATTGTTTACAGCTTGGGCAGTGCCAATATAACAATTTACCCGAGAAACCACAGTGCCCACAACGATAAACAGGCTTATTTTCAAGAAACTTGCTGGTAATATCGTACAACATTTGTAGTTTATCGCGTACTTTACCGTGTGCCGATTCTAAATGCCAAAAAATTAAACGGTTTAAACCCCGAATGGACGGGTGACGACTCAGTGCGGAAGAAACAAAATCAATCGCCAAATCCTCACTTTTTTCTTGTCGCAAATAATCACCAATCGCAAAAATAACACAAGACCTTGGATGGCTTACAAAAATTTGCTCAAGATAATCGACACATTCATCAACGGCATCAATCTCTTGATAACATTGCATTAACAGAGAAACAATCTCTGTCAAAAACTCAGGGTCCTGCTCAGTAACTTGTTTTAAAGCATTTATGGCTTGTTTAAATCGACTATTTTTCATCTCTAAAGATGCGAGAGTCAAACTTGCACGTACAGATTGTTTGTCCACATACAAAGCTTGTTTAATTAATGAATAAGCTTTTTCATGTTCTCCCTGCTTAATTGCCAGCTGACTCATTTCACAATAATAATGCGCAGCTTGCGCACCCATATTATATCCAGTTGCATCCTCAATTTTCTTAATCACCTCAAGCGCCTTTTCCCATGCTTTTTCTTGCTGATAAATAGCTAAAAGTCCGTGTAAGCTCCTGACTTCGTGAACGCCTGCTACTTCAATTGCTTCTAAAAAAATACGTTCAGCACGATCAAAAACTCCTGCACTCATATAGTCTTGAGCTAATGCCATCAAAGCTTCTTTACGCTCAATTAAACTTAATTGGGGTCTTGCAATTAAATTTTGGTGAATACGAATCGCACGATCAACTTCTCCGCGTCGACGAAACAAACTACCCAAAGCAAGATGGGTTTCAACTGTTTCACTATCAACTTCAAGCAACTTAATAAAAACATCAACTGCTTTATCAGGCTGCTCATTCAATAAATAATTTAAACCGACGACATATTCACGAGATAATTGATTGCTCGCATCAATCTCTTTGACTGAATCATGGCGTTTAGCAATCCACCAGCCCGAAAAAGCAGCTGCCGGAAGTAACAGCGGCCATAAATTAACCATTTAAATACTCCATCAATGTTGATCGTGTAATGGAATGGCACGTAAATTTTTAATTTCTTTTTCAGTGAGTTTTAATTGACTTCTTATTTTGTAACATTCTGTTTTTAGTCGCCAATAACGTCCAATAAACAGAAAAAATCCGATCATAATGCCAAAGCCCAACATCAAAATCATTAAAACAGACACTGGCAATTGTAATGTCATGAGGTACAAATTAATCTGGGTCGCTTTTGCATTTAACGCAGCAAAAATAACACCTAAAATAATCAATAAAAGATAAAAAATTGTCATTAAAATTCTCATTGATTGCATCCCTTTATCGATGACATTGCTTGATCCTGATCCTAGCCTAAAAAAAAAGCGTAGTACTCTACGCTTTTTTCAATAAAACATATTTATTCGATATTATCTTTATTTGCCATTTTCTCTTTAAGCAAATCTCCAATAGTCGTTGAAACTACGGCATCGCCGCTACGAGAATATTTTTTAATGGCCTCTGCTTGATCTTGAGCATCTTTTGCTTTAACAGATAAAGTAATTGTTCGATTTTTTCTATCGATATTGGTAATTTTAGCTTCGATTTCATCACCCTCTTTTACCAGAGTCGTTGCATCATCTACCTTATCATCAGACAAATCAGCTGCACGAATTGTTCCAAAAACCTCGGTTGTTAATTCAACAGTCACAAGTTTAGAATCAACTGCAGTCACTTTACCTTTTACAACAGCACCTTTGGTGAACTCTTCGACATAGCTAGAAAACAAATCACCTTCCAACTGCTTCAAGCCTAGTGAAATTCTCTCCCGCTCAGCATCAATTGCAAGAATCACAGCTTCTAATTCCTGGCCTTTTTTAAATTGCTTAACAGCTTCTTCGCCTGGAATAGTCCAGGAAATATCAGATAAATGGACTAGCCCGTCGATATCGCCATCTAAACCGATAAAAATACCAAAATCAGTAATGGAACGAATCTTACCACTTACTTTTTGTCCTTTGGTATAGCTTTGTGCAAACATCTGCCATGGGTTACCTTGACACTGCTTCATACCCAGTGAAATACGTCGACGAACTTCATCTATTTCTAGAACCATAACGCCAACAACGTCACCTAAAGCAACAACTTTACTTGGATGAACATTTTTGTTAGTCCAATCCATTTCAGACATATGAACCAGGCCTTCAACGCCCTCTTCAATTTCAACAAAGCAACCATAATCAGTAATATTCGTGACTTTGCCTTCTAATTTCTTACCAACTGGGTATCTTTCAACTAAATCAACCCAAGGATCATTGCCTAATTGTTTCATACCCAATGAGACACGGTTACGTTCGCTATCAAAACTTAGTACTTTCACTTTAACGTCTTGACCGACAGTCAACAACTCACTCGGATGCTTAACTCGCTTCCAAGAAATGTCAGTAATATGTAATAGACCGTCAATGCCGCCAAGATCAATAAATGCACCATAATCTGTCAGGTTCTTAACAACACCATCTAACACTTGACCATCATGTAAAGATTCAAGTAAAGCTTGTCTATCAGCACTACTTTCTTCTTCGACAACTGCTCGACGAGAAACAACAATATTGTTTCGTTTCAAGTCCATTTTAATTACTTTAAATTCTAATTCTTTGCCTTCAAGGTAAGAAGAATCTCGAACTGGTCTGACGTCAACTAATGAACCTGGTAAAAATGCACGAATGGTTCCGATTTCAACGGTAAATCCACCCTTCACTTTTCCGGATATTAAACCAATAACTGTTTCATTATTTTCATGAGACTTAGATAATTTACGCCATGCTTCTTGTCGTTTTGCTTTTT
>CAMDJY010000179.1 GCA_945901145.1 Legionella genomosp. 1
ATGGGATTTTGCTTCAGTTGGGTAAAAAAGATCTTGAGTTGCGATTAAATCGGTTTTGTAGAGCGTATCCTGCCGTATTCGCAGATAGATTGGAGCAATTATCTCATGTTGATTTGCGTTATGCACGGGGCATGGCTGTGCAATGGAAACAACCAATGGGAAGATAATGACGAAAAAAACTGAAAAAAATATCATTGCAGGCTTGGATATAGGCACTTCAAAAATTGCGGCGTTTATCGCTGAGGTGACCCCTGTCGGCACGCTAGAAATGATTGGGATTGGATCACATCCCTCGCGCGGTTTAAAACGAGGTGTAGTGGTTGATATTGAGGCAACAGTTCAGTCTATTCAACGTGCTGTTCAAGAAGCGGAACTCATGGCTGGATGTGAAGTCCGTTCTGTCTATACGGGAATCGCCGGGAGTCATATTCGAAGTTTGAACTCTCATGGGATTGTTGCAATTCGTGATTCTGAAGTTTCGCAGGCGGATGTTGAGCGCGTATTAGATGCGGCGAAAGCGGTGGTGATTCCCGCAGATCAAAAAATATTACATATTTTGCCTCAAGAATTTATTATCGACAATCAAGGGAATATTCGTGAGCCTATCGGTATGGCAGGCGTACGTTTAGAAGCGCGTGTTCATGTGGTCACAGGCGCTGTGAGTGCTGCACAAAATATTACTAAATGCGTGCGTCGGTGTGGATTAGAGGTTAATGATATTATTCTTGAGCAATTGGCTTCAAGTCATGCCGTCTTGACTGAAGATGAAAAAGATCTTGGGGTGTGCTTGATCGATATTGGTGCGGGAACGACTGATATTGTCGTATTTTCTAATGGCGCGATTCAGTATACTGCAGTGATTCCAATTGCCGGGGATCAAGTCACCAATGATATTGCTATGGCGCTGCGAACGCCGACCAAAGCCGCAGAAGCGATTAAACTTCAATATGGTCATGCGATAGCTGAACTTGCGAGTTCAGGACAGATGATCGATGTCCTTGGCGTGAATGAGCGCTCGGGTCGTAAAATCTCTGTCAAAGCACTGGCTGATGTTATTTCGGCGCGTTATGAAGAATTATTTACCTTAGTGCGACATGAGCTTAGAATGAGTGGTTTTGATGCACTGTTGCCTGCAGGATTTGTATTGACCGGGGGCGCTTCGAGTATTAATGGTGCATTGGAATTGGCAGAAAAAAGTTTTGAGATGCCAGTAAGACAAGGCTTAGTGCCAGCGTTTCCAGGGTTGTCTGATACAATGACACATCCTGCATGGGCAACAGGTGTAGGTTTATTAATGCATGGGCTTCAACAACAATACGAAGGCGGCTATAATATTCCTTTGTCAAGTCGAAGCGTTACAGGCGTTTTTACAAAAATGAGACAGTGGTTTAAAGGAAATTTTTAATCACCTTACCGAGAGAGGATAATCATGTTTGATCAAATCGAAAACCAACGAGATAATGCGGTGATTAAAGTTGTTGGTGTAGGTGGTGGTGGTGGTAACGCTGTGGAACATATGGTTGCTGAAAATATTGATGGCGTTCAGTTTATTTGTGCGAATACTGACGCGCAAGCATTGAGAAATTCAAATGCAGAGATTTTAATTCAATTAGGTGATGAGTTAACGAAAGGTCTTGGTGCCGGGGCTAATCCTCAAATTGGTCGCGAAGCAGCAGAAGAAGACCGTGAGCGCATCAAGCAAGTGCTGCAAGGAGCCGATATGGTGTTTATTACCGCCGGTATGGGCGGTGGCACTGGGACAGGCGGTGCGCCTGTTGTTGCTGAAATTGCAAAAGAATTGGGTATTTTAACCGTTGCTGTGGTGACCAAGCCTTTTTCATTTGAAGGTAAGCAGCGTGCACTTTCGGCAGAAGAAGGTATTCGCCGTTTATCTGAGCATGTTGATTCTTTAATAACAATTCCCAATAATAAATTATTAAGTGTGTTAGGAAAAAATATTACATTACTCAATGCTTTTAAAGCTGCAAATAATGTATTACTCGGTGCTGTAAAAGGTATTTCTGATTTGATTACTCGACCAGGCTTAATTAACGTCGATTTTGCTGATGTACGCACAGTGATGTCTGAAATGGGCATGGCGATGATGGGAACTGGCAGTGCCACCGGGGATCAACGTGCGCGTCAAGCGGCAGAAGCTGCGATTGCTTCTCCTTTATTAGAAGATGTTAATTTCTCAGGGGCTCGAGGTATTTTGGTTAATATTACCGCGGGTCTTGACATGTCGATTGGTGAGTTTGAAGAAGTCGGTGATGTGATTAAAGAATTTATTTCCGATGATGCGACGGTGGTGGTTGGTACAGTGATTGACCCTGAAATGACTGATGAAATGCGCGTCACAGTGATTGTTACCGGATTAGGTGATGCTCGACAGCGGGGACAACAGCCAGCTGCTGAACATGCGCGTGCTCGTGTTCTCGAAACCAGACGTGCTGATGGCTCACTAGATTATCAAGAATTAGAGCGACCTGCTGTGATTCGTAAACAAGGCGGGAGTCCGGCGTTTGCGAAACAATCGAAGAGCGAGGGGATTCCTGATGTTGATTATTTGGATATTCCAGCGTTTTTACGCCGGCATGAAAGTAGCTAATTTCTAAGACATTCACGAAAAAGTGAGCATTGAATGATTAAACAACGAACACCGAAGAAGGTGATTCAAGCAACCGGTGTTGGTTTGCACTCAGGGGAAAAAGTAATTCTCACCTTGCGTCCTGCCCCCGTCAATACAGGAGTTGTTTTTAGGCGAATTGATCTCAAGCCAATTATTGAGATTCCTGCGTCTTTTGAACACGTCAGTGATACTACGTTATGTACTTCATTACAGCATCAAGGTGTTAGGGTTGCTACGGTTGAGCATTTGCTTTCTGCGTTGGCAGGATTAGGCATTGATAATGCTTATATTGATATCAATGCACCTGAACTTCCGATTATGGATGGCAGTGCTGCGCCTTTTGTCTTTCTGCTGCAATCAGCTGGAATTCGTGAGCAAGAAGCGCCTAAGCGTTTTATTCGCATTTTAAAACCGGTTCGCATTGAAAATCATGGCAAATATGTGCAATTGCTTCCACATAAAGGCTATCGGATTTCTTTTACCATTGATTTTGATCACCCAGTATTTAACGATAAGCCACAGAAAGCTATTTTTGATTTTTCGGAAACTTCTTATGTGAAACAGGTCTGCCGCGCTCGGACGTTTGGGTTTTTGTCAGATTATGAAAAACTACGTCAGTGTGATCTTGCCAAAGGCGGTAGTTTAGATAATACCGTAGTCGTTGATGATTATCGTGTGCTGAATGAGGATGGTTTACGTTTTGATGATGAATTTGTTCAGCATAAGGTCCTTGATGCTATTGGTGATTTATATTTATTAGGCTCAAGTCTCATTGGGGCGTTCGAAGGCTATAAATCTGGCCATGAATTAAATAATAAGCTTCTAAGAACCCTGGTTCAGCGTCAGGATGCATGGGAGTATGTTTTTTTTGATGGCAAGAAACACACGGCTATGGCCCGCGCTGAGCAGTTGGTAAAAGTTTAAGATTGTATCTAAAATTCTTGACATCAATAAATGTAACGGTGTAACATTACATTTATTGACGTTTCTTTGGATTAAATAAAATATGCGCAATGAA
>CAMDJY010000180.1 GCA_945901145.1 Legionella genomosp. 1
TGCAGAAGCCCTGTGGCAGAGGCGCTGCTGAGCTTAAAATTAAAAACCACTGAACCCACTGTTAATGTAAGTTCAGCAGGGTTAGGTGCAATGATAGGACTCCCTGCAGATCCACTTTCTATTGAATTAGCACAACATCTCGGTCTTGATATATCTCAACATCGTGCAAGACAAATGACGCCAGAGATTGTATTCTCCTCTGAGCTCATCTTAACCATGACCAAAGACCAACAATTGCAAGTAGAACAACAATACCCAGGAGTCAGAGGACGCGTTCATCGTCTCGGCAAATGGGGTGAGTTTGATGTACCCGATCCTTATCGTCGACCAAAAGCTATCTTTCAACAATCTATAGCTTTAATTGAACAAGGAGTTAATGAATGGCACAAGAAGTTGTGGAATTAATATGCTGAAGAAAATATCCATGATAAGCAGTATTTTAATATTAACAGGATGCGGAACATCAAATTTTATGCCAGGAATGCATAATCTAGATACCTCAGTGATGCGTAAGCAAATTGCACCTCAAAAAATTCATGTACAACCGACGTTAATTCCTATTACGCCCACATTAATCGCTGATCAACACGTCAACATGTATAACTACCGTGTTGCACCTTCGGACGTGCTCTATATCTCTGTCTGGGAGCACCCGGAATTTCAAATGATGACACAACAAGCTCAGGCAACTGCTTTAACGCCAGGGGTCCAAGGCGCCGCAGGCCAGCCAGGCTTTTTGGTAAATGCACATGGTCAAATATATTTTCCACTGGTGGGCTACTTGAACGTGGCAAATAAATCTGTGGATCACATACGAAAAGACATTACCGAAAGACTTCGAAAATATGTACCCAATCCTCAAGTCAATGTGCGTGTCGCAGATTTTCGCGGACGAAAAGTTTACGTGTTAGGTGATGTGATGAGAACAGGATTTTTGCCGATCACAGATCAAAATTTAACGATTGCTGATGCGCTGTCTCAATCTGGATGGTTCGATGTAAAGCATGCTGATCCAAGTAATATTTATGTAATACGCGGGGATTATAGACAACCTGAAATTTTTTGGCTAAACGCACAAACTCCGGATAAATTATTATTAGCAGAAGGCTTCTCTTTAAAACCCAAAGACGTTCTATATGTCTCTTCTGCACCAATGTCTCAAATTAATCGTGTGTTGGATCAAGTCTTACCTATGGTGCAAACTGTTTGGTTCGCTTGGAGTATAGTTAAGAATTCCTAATAACCACAAATAAAGAGATACTATGAATGGGATGTCAAACAATCAATCAAATAGCTCGCTTACAGACGGGCTTGAGCTAGGTGAAATTTTACATGTTCTTTGGGCTTCGAAGTGGCTGATATTACTTGTCACCTCAATTACACTATCTATAAGTGCTTTGTATAATTTACAACAAATCCCCCAATATCAAAGTAATATTTTACTTCAAGTAGATAGTCGCAGCCCCGGTTTAGGACAAACAGGCAGCGCGATACAACAAATGTTTTTAGGTGGTGGCGCAGGTAGTGATTCAGCAATGACGCAAATAGCCCTCATAAAGTCAAGCTTTGTGCTCGATCCTGTGATAGAAAAACTAGGACTCAAAATTACAGTGTCATACCATCCCGCAACGTGGATGAGTCGTATTTTCCCTAAAAATGCACCTTTTCCGGTCATTGAACATATCAAAGTACCCTACGAATTATTAAATAAAAAACTTAGATTATTTATCGAGTCACCGACCCAGGCTGTATTGTATGATCAAGCAAGACAAGAAATGTTAAGAGGTACAATCGGTGAGACTTTAATTTCAAAAAATAAAACAACTGAATTAAGAGTTCAAAATCCCCCGCCTGCTATAGGTTTAGAGTACGATGTGGTCGTTCGCTCTAGCGAAAAAGTGGTTCAATCATTGTTAAAAAGTATGACCATTGAAGAAGCGGGCAGTAAATTACATCAATCCACTGGCGTATTAGATATTGCACTGAAAGGAGATAACCCGAGAAAAATAGTAAATCTTTTAAATACGATTGCTCGTGTAACTCGTGAAAAAGATGCAGAAAAAAAAGCACAGGAAGCAGCTCAAACTTTAGATTTTCTATATAAACAATTACCTATTACTAAAAAACTATTAGAATCAGCCGAAAAAACACTGAATCTTTATCGTGCCAAGAGCGGTAAAATTGATATTAAGTTACAAACACAATTTTTATTAAATCAATTAGCCGATCTTGCAAAAGATCAAAGTGAACTTCAGGTAAAAAAACTAGAAATGCTTCAACAATACACCAATGCGCATCCGTTGATGATTGCATTAAATGAACAAACTAACGCATTAAAATCTCAAGAAGTAGAGTTATTAAAAGAACTTAAAAGATTACCTGCGTCAGATCAAGTGGCTGTAAATTTAATGCGTGATGTGAAGGTAAAGCAGTCCATTTACCTAGTTTTATTACGAAAAATTCAAGAATTACAAGTATTAAAAGCAGGAACAGTGAGTGGTGTACGCATTCTTTCTTATGCAAAAATGCCGGACTCACCCCTACCAAGTAAAAATTTCATCATTTATACCATTGGAACATTATTAGGTTTTATAATGTCTGTCGGTTATATTTTTATGAGAAAAATGCTTTTTCCTCGGGTCACTGATCCTCATTGGTTAGAGCAAAAATTTAACATCCCGAACTTCGCAATCGTCCCTTACAGTAAACTCCAAGTGAACACGAGCCTGGAAGGACGAACAGCATTGATTGCCCACGAAAATCCGCGAGATCTAGCGGTAGAGTCGATTCGAAGTTTACGTACCAGTTTACAAGTGAATTTAGCATGCGCGCATAATAATCTCGTTTCTATTTTAGGAATTTGTCCTGGTGTTGGTAAAAGTTTTATCTCCGTAAATCTTGCATATCTATCCGCTGCAGGCGGAAAACGGGTATTAGTCGTGGATGGAGATTTACGACGTGGAACTTTGCATAAATATTTTCAAAAATCCCCAAAGCCAGGTTTCTCAAATGTTTTAATGCAAGAATCCCCATTAAAAGAAGCGATACGGCAATCCGTCGAACATCAAAATTTATACTATTTACCACGTGGGGACTATCCAAAAAATCCCTCAGAACTCCTCATGTCTGAGCAACTAAAATTATTTGTCGATAGGGTATCCAAAGAATTTGATTTAGTTATATTCGATACAGCACCAGTACTCTTAGTGACGGATACATTATTAATTAGTCAGTATGTTGCAACAAATTATTTGGTGGTTGGTGCTGGCATCCACCGATCTGGTGAAATCGAATTAACAATCAAACAATTATCCGGTTCAAATATTCAAGTACAAGGCACTATTTTTAATTTTCATAGAGAAGTCAGTAAAGACAATTATTATTATTATGGCAAATATTACTATTATAGAAATTCATATTACAACGACGAACTAAAAAAGGAAAAATATAAGCATGGAGCATAACCTCAGATTGAAGACTTTATTTGTTATTGGAACGCGCCCAGAAGCAATTAAAATGGCACCATTGATAAAATCTTTTCGTTCATCTTCAATGATCAGTAATAAAATATGTATGACGGGTCAACATGTTCAGATATTAGATGGCATACTAAATTTCTTTGATATTATTCCCGACTACAATCTTT
>CAMDJY010000181.1 GCA_945901145.1 Legionella genomosp. 1
ATTGGTCACCGTCGTCGTAGGCAGGAAGGTGTTCCAGTGTTACTAGAAAAATTTAAGCGCAACATGCTCACACACTTTGATCATATGCAATTTTCTGCGATTGATGCACTGATGTCTGATCCGACAAAGTTTGCACAAACCTATGTAACAGAGTTTATGGACCTGTGGACTAAATGATAAATTTAGTCCCTAAAATTATTAAACTGCATTGGTAATTTGATGTCTGATTTTTTGAGTAAGGCGATACTTTCTTGTAAATCATCTCGATTTTTTCCAGTTACGCGTACTTTATCGCCTTGGATTGCACTTTGTACTTTCAATTTTTGTTCTTTTAAATATTTTACAATTTCTTTGGCCGTGGGTTGATCGATGCCTTGTTTAAAAGTCATTGTTAATGAATACATTTTACCACTATGGACGGGTTCATCCTCCATCTCAATGCCACTGGTATCAATACTACGTTTGACACAGTGATTACGAAACATATCTTCTAATTGACGGACTTGGAAATCTGATTCGCTTTTTAAGGTCACAACTAATTTATCTAAATCAATTTTTGCCTCCACGCCACGAAAATCAAAGCGTGTTGCCAGTTCACGCGAGGTGTTTTCCACCGCATGTCGCAATTCAACTTCGTTAACTTCAGATACAATATCAAATGATGGCATCTATGTTCTCCTGATTTTAAATGCCTATTTTACCTGAGGTATGCAAAGACACAACAGATAAGGCGTTACTTTTAATTAAAAGTGTGCAATAATTTTCAGCTATTTGACAAGGTTCCATCTAAAAAAATGTTAAAAAAATCGATGAAATATAATTTAAAATCTGCCGCTCATGCATTAAAACCTACTGTTTTGATGGGTGCCAAAGGCTTTACACCAGCCGTGCTGCAAGAAATTGATCTAGCGTTAACTGCGCATGAATTAATTAAAATCAAACTCACCGGTGTTGAGCGTGATGATAAGCAAGAACTTATTGAGATAATTTGTAAAGACTTAAACGCGCATTTAATTCAAATTGTTGGTCGCATGGCGACGATTTATCGAAAAAAACCTGAAGAAATTAAAGTCAAAGTCGCGGCAAAGACTAAGTCAGCACCACGACGTACCAGAGTATAGGCTGTTACACGGTTTGGGTCGGATTTAATGGGTCAAAAGGTTTAGGTTGGGTCTCATCGATGTTAGTTTTTTGATTACAAAAAGACTCTTGGTGAACTTTTTGTCTTTTCTTGAAATTTTTAATACGATCTAAATTTTGTGTGTGTGGTAATGTATCAAGAAATGCCTTAAGGTCGCTGCGCTTTTGATTTGCCGTAATCAATAAATCACAACCTAATAAAGCTTTTTCTGCACGGTCTGCAAGCGAACCAATATCAGCACCTTTCATGCCTAAACAATCACTAATTACCAATCCTTCAAATTTTAATTGCTCGCGTAAAATATCATTGAGCCATATTTTTGAATAGCTCGCGATATTTTTAGGATCGACGTTAGGATACATCACATGCGCAGGCATGATGCCATCAAGTTTTTTTTCTGCAATTAATTGTTTAAAAGGTTTTAAATCAGTTTCAAATAAGTCTAACTTTTGTCTATCATTTTTTGGAAGCTCTTGGTGAGAGTCGCCAATACATGAGCCATGCCCAGGAAAATGTTTAGCCACGGCAGGCATACCAGCCTCATGCATCCCATTGATATAGGCACGTGCAAGTTCAATCACAATATTGGGATCAGCATGAAAAGCACGATCAAGCTTGCCTATAATAGTGCTATCAGGGTGATGTAAATCCAGGACCGGCGCTAAACTGAGATCAATACCAATTGCCAAGAGTTCACTTGCCATAGTTTTTCCGGCTTGATGGGCAATTTCAATCCCTGTTGCTGGATTTTGATCATAAATACGTCCATGCCAACCAGCAGACATCAATGGCGTCAACCCATGACGGTGAATTCTTTGTACCTCTCCACCCTCATGATCAATCATCACGATGATATTAGAATTGATATGATGAATTGCCGAGACTAAGTCAATGATTTGCTGGCGGGATTGTATATTACGAGTAAATAGTAAAACGCCTGCAACATTAGGATGAGCAATCAACTGCTGTTCTTCGGGTAATAATGTAAACTTTTCTATATCTATAATCACGGACGGCATGAAGAAGAGCTCCTATAATCATTGGATTGTGAAATTTCACTGTGTTGATTACTCTTTTGGTTCTTGAGATCAATACATTCTTCCATGACCATGAGCAGCGTTTGACAATCAGGATTATTAAAAATGGTTATTAATCGAAGGTGGGTTTGTTTTATTTGAACCCAGTCATAATTTTCTAAAGGTTCTTTACTATTAAATTTTTTTTCCATTTCTTTTATCTTAGATTCAATATCAAGCAACTCTTTGTAAGTACCCGTTGGCGTGGTTATCTTTGGATTTCTTTCATAGGTTTTTATAAGGTGAGTCAACTGAAAAAATTCTTGAGGTCTGTTATAAGTAAATAATTTGTCTATTTTAAAAGAAATTTCTTGATTTATTTTGTATATAACCAGATTAAAAAAATTAAATAGATGTAAAATATGAGGATTATCTTCATCTGCAGTTATATCCATAGGTATGAGAGGCTGTATTGGGTTAGGATTAGCAGTTGATCTAAGCCACAAAATCCAAATTTTTAATTCTTTTAGTTTGCTTTCAAACCCATTTTTACATGGCGTAAAGTCTTGTTTATAGACTCTTGTTAATTGATTAAAAAACTCATCTAAATTTTCAATTTGTAAAATCAATTTTTTTTCAGTGATCGCCCCATCATCATTGTAAGCTTTGTAATTTATTGGAAGTTGTTTTAAAAAAGATTTAATTTCGTCGATCTTTTTTTCTTGTTTAAGTTTTAGTAGATGTTCATAACATTCAATGATTTCCGTAAATTTACCATCATTTACTATTTTAACACGCATGCCGTTGTATTTAGATGGGGTGAGTGTTTTTGTTTCAAAAAATAATTTAAGTTTATAAATCAAGTTACTAAAATACAAAGAACCTGGAGCAGTACTAGAGTCTGAATATCCAAGAATAGAGTGGTGGCAAGTTAGGCCAGTATTCAAATCTTCATTATAATCAATTTTAGCGTCCGTTTCTGAGGATGTTTCAGATGTTGTGGTGGAGCCCAAGCTTGTTCCCGGGGAATTATCATTTTTTGGCATGAACGATTTAAAAAAACTATTTGTATTTGATGCAAACAAACTGATGTGATTTATTTTATTTTTGACTGAGAACCCTGGTTCTGATTGTTCTAAACCAAGCATAACCGAGTTTGCTTCACCTAAATGATACAGTAGATGACCGTCTCCTGCACCTGGCTTACTGATTCCCCCTATTAAATTTAATTGATCCAAACCACCCATGGTCAAGTTAATACCGTAATCAGTTAATTTGTCTCCATTTAATATTTGGTTGTTATTGAGATTTGTAAAATGACCAAGGACATGAATAATTGATTTTGCTTCTTCACCAACACCATGACGTTTACTTTTTATTTCAACTAACTCACCATCAACTCTGACAGAGCTATGCGTCGAAGCACGTCCGTTGATATCACCTATTCCTTTAGGAAAATGGGTTAAAAAATTA
>CAMDJY010000182.1 GCA_945901145.1 Legionella genomosp. 1
AAAAAATCTCGGTCTAATACCGTCAAAACCACCATGCGCCATAATAAAACAACAAAAATTACTAGAAAAAACAAACAGACAGTATAAAACCTTCCGCGATGATTGATCTTTTTTTTCATCGTGCACGTAAAATAAACGCTTGTTTATTAGCAGGCAGAATCATATGTAACTGTTCTGTGGCAATCTTTTCAATATGCTCAGGTTTAGCTAAAATTGCTTGTTCTAGTAACAATTGCCCCCATTGCAATTGTAATTGATGCGCTTCTTGTTCTGAAAATTGCAATTGACTGCAAGTCATACGATGCATATTTATGGTATAAACCACGCCTAATGAGCTCACCAGCGTAAAAATAAGCAAACCAATCTGTAAATAAAATTGTTTAGAAAATTGCACCTTAGCTAACCTTCCTTGAAAAACGCTACTTTGATGGATCATTTTCGCTGCAGCATTCATGATAATTTTTCTCCTATTCTTAAGACAGCACTTCGAGCTCGGACATTCACTTGCATTTCTGCCTCACTCGGCTTGATGGCTTTACCTATCCGTTTAAATGTTTGTTTTAAATCCATCGCTCTGATGGGAACTCCTTTGGGAATCGTCTCCCCCTCTGCTTCATATTTCATAAATTGTTTGACAATGCGATCTTCAAGTGAATGAAAACTAATCACCGCAAGTCGTCCACCAGCAGCTAGTATATTTAAAGCACCTTTCAGGCCTTTGATTAAATCAGTTAACTCAGCATTGACATGAATACGAATTGCTTGAAACACACGCGTTGCAGGATGCTTATGCTTTTCCCATTTTGGATTGGCTTGTTTAACAATTTCAGCAAGCTTAAGTGTGGTATCAATCGGGCCTGCAGTCATACGTGCTTTTTCAATTGCACGCGCAATGCGTAAAGCAAACCGTTCTTCACCATACTCTTTAAACACTTGAGTCATTTCAGCGACAGAAGCCTGATTAACAAAAATTTTTGCATCAAAACGCTGTTGATGGTTCATCCGCATATCTAAAGGACCATCCTGCATAAAACTAAAACCTCGTTGCGGCTGGTCTAACTGAGGCGAAGAAACACCTAGATCAAACAAAACGCCGTTCACCGTACCTGCAACACCAAGCTTTGTGATCACAGCATCGATTTCAGCAAATGAATCATGAACCATCTGTAACCGTTGATCATGTCCAAAACATTCCTGCGCATGCAAAATAGCATCTTGATCTTTATCAAACGCAATTAAACGGCCCTGTTGATTCAATTGCTCAAGAATGGCTGCGGTATGGCCACCGCGTCCAAACGTCGCATCAACATAGATACCATCAGGGACAATAGCAAGCCCTGCAATCGATTCTTTTAGTAATACCGCTTGATGCCCTACGCTCATCGTTTATCTCAATTATAAAAATTATCAGATTATTATTTCATCAGGCAGGCCATGATCACCTGCAGAGGCCTCATCCAGCCATTGTTGGCGTCGCACATGCCAATCTGCTTCATTCCAGATTTCAAATTTATTTCCCTGGCCGACCAACATCACCTGTTTTTCTAATTTTGCATACTCGCGCAATAAAGCTGGCAATAACACCCGACTATTACTGTCTAATATGACATCTGTCGCATGTCCAATTAAGAGCCGCTGGATTCTTCGTGCTGCAGGATTAAAACTAGGTAAGCGTTGTAAATTATCTTCAATCACTTGCCACACTGCAGCGGGATAGAGCAACAAACAGGTTTCCTCAGTATCAATTGTCACCACAATCTGCTCCCCCAAGGCCTCGCGATAGCGGGCCGGAATGGCAAGCCGACTTTTACCGTCAATTGTGATTGCATTAATTCCTCGAAACATCATGCCTCTCTCATGGCGGGGAACAATCTCCCACTAAAATCCACTTTACGAATATTTTAACCCACATTATTACACTATAGGTAGTCAAATTGAAAATCGTCAAGAGAAAAACGGAAAATTCATCAAAAAAGAGGATTTTACGAACTCATGGAGCCAGAAGAACCAGAAGAGCTACTTCTCGTCTTAAATGATAGGGAAGACAAGCTATCATCAGACCTGATAACAGCCATTTGATTTTTATAACTTTGCATAATATGACGTCCGCTCGCTGAAGAAGTTGGATCAGACGCTTTCAGAGCTGCTCTTAAATCCGCATTAATTTGAGCCAAAGTATCTTCTTTCCTTGATGGGGACGCGAGCTTAAAGAGTTTTTCGCTTATATTTTTTTTTGGCTTTAAAAGACTTATGCGTTGTTCCAAATTACTGACTTGATTATAAATTGAAAAAAAAGATTCGGTATCGTTATGTATTTTAGATGGATATGCAGAAAGCTCTTGAATAATTGACTGTAAATTTTCTTGTTGATCAGCGGTTAAAAAGGCTTTCTGGGTATTTGCATAACGCTCAAGTCTCTCAACAATCTCTGAAATTGTATGTTGGAGAGTATTTTTTTTATTCTCATTATCTTTATGCATTGGCCACATTTGTTCTAAAAAACTAATCCGCTCATCATCAGCAGGTTGAATCCATTCTTGATTTACATTGCTCATATTGAGTTGCTCTGCCATTTTATCGGCAGATGTTCGGAAATACATAAATTCATCTTGAGCGCTGTCTTTTTTATGCTGAGGCAATTGCCCGTAAGCCGCATTTAATTGTTGAGAAAAATTAACAATAAGAGCCTGTATTAAATAATCTACTCTTGGAGGTTCGAATAAACCATAACCTTCTGGGAGTTTTTTTTGGATTGCAGCCTTATTTTCTAATATTTTCTGTAGGCTTATTTGAACAAGCTGATGCATATTTTTATACACATACTTTGAATCGAAACCATTTTTAAAAAATTCTTTATATAATTTATCGGCATATTTTGCAGTTGGTAATTTATCTAAAAGTCGACTGGTTTCACCAATAGTTTCTATAGATTTATTAATCCGCTCCAGAACATCAGGCCGTTCAAAATAATCGCCAGTAAGCTGTTCACAAATAAACTTTGCGTATTTATCACAAATTTTATCTTTCATTTTAATGTCCTTTTAGTGAGCTATAAATTCTATTTATTATCATTATAGACTATAAATAAACATTTTAGAATTTTTTAAAGGCCTGGACAAATCCCACATGATCAGCTACATTTCAAACTTTTATAATTAATAATTAAGATTATTCATGCGCATTGCCTTGATGGTTGAATATGACGGCAGCCAATATTATGGGTGGCAATCTCAAACCGGTTTGCGCACGGTGCAACACACTTTAGAGCAAGCACTTGGCCGCGTTGCCAATCATGAGATTGCATTGGTCTGTGCCGGTCGAACCGATACTGGCGTGCATGCAACGCATCAAATGGTTCATTTTGATGCTGAAAATGAGCGCACAATTCGTGCTTGGATTCATGGGGCGAACTCATCTTTACCGAAAGATGTCTGCGTCAAATGGGGCAAAGAAACTGATGCCAATTTTCATGCACGCTATTCAGCGTTATCGAGAAACTATCGATATGTCATCTATAATAACCCTGTTCGTCCAGCGCTCCTCAGAAGCCATGTCACCTGGCAATATCAACAACTGAATCACAACACCATGCATGAGGCGGCCCAATTTCT
>CAMDJY010000183.1 GCA_945901145.1 Legionella genomosp. 1
CAAATAGCAGAATCGACCATAGAGCGTATCGTCGCCCATGGCGGGTCATCGATTCATTTGCAACAAGATGTCATTGAAATTAACGCTGATTATAGTGGCCCAGCTTATGGTGTACCGTCAGAGCAAACCATTGCTGCAATTAAAAAATCGGCGGCATTAGAAGCGATGATTACCGATCCGGTTTATGAGGGTAAGTCGATAGCAGGATTGATTGATCTGTGTGAAAAATCTCACTTTCATAAAAAGAGTAAAATTTTATATGTTCACCTGGGTGGTGCTCCTGCGGTGCATGCCTATTATCAAGCGTTTGAAGATTCAAATAAATTACAGCAATTAGCTCGCATTTCAGGAGAGTAAAGATGTTAAAACGAGATATTTCAACAACCAATATTTTGATTGCTTCTGCTGGTGGGATGATTGGTTCTGGATGGTTGTTTAGTCCATTCATTAGCGCGCAAATTGCGGGCAGTAATGCGTTGATCAGCTGGACGATTGCAGCCATATTTATGTTATTTATCGCATTACCCTTGTGTGAATTGGGCACCATGTTTCCTGTGTCTGGTGGTATGTCGAATTATCCCAGTTATACGCATGGCAAAGAGGTTGGGTTTCTATTTGCTTGGACATCATGGTTATCTTACGTGGTGATGACCCCCATTGAGATACAAGCGATTTTACAATACGGAAGCCATTTTTTTCCTGTGCTACTTGTACAACATTCACCAACGTTTACCTTGTCTGGTCTTGGTTACGTGGTTGCAGTTGGGATTATGTTGCTTGTTGTGGTTCTTAATTCATATGGTATAAAGCTGTTGGCGGAGTGCAATAAATATGCGAGTATTCTGAAGTTTCTTTTGCCGAGCATTGCTATTTTTTCTTTATGCTTAAATGCAGCTGATTTTTCAAATATCCATATCCAGTTAAATCACTCGTCAGATTGGCAAGATATTTTCAGTGCTTTATCGGTCGGTGGTGTTGCTTTTGCATTCACAGGTTTTCAAAATGGGTTAATGCTCGCAGGAGAGGTTAAAAACCCGCAACGCAATATTCCAATTAGCATTCTGGGTGCCGTTCTCATCGGTTTTTTACTGTATTTTCTGCTGCAATTTAGCTTTATTGTTGCGATTCCAAAAACATATTTATTTCATGGTTGGCACGGACTAAGTTATCCTGGAGATAGTGGGCCATTGGTTGGTTTAACCTTGTTACTCGGGTTGGGTTTTGTAGCAACATTGCTCATGATTGATGCGGCATTTTCACCTTTTGGAACCACGTTTGTATACACCGCAGCAACGTCACGTATTTTATATGGCATGGCACTCAATCAACATTTACCAAAAGTGTTTTTGAAAGTGAATCGACACAATATTCCTTATGTCACCTTATACGTTAATTTGATCGTGGGATTATTATCATTTTTGCCATTTCCTGGCTGGCAAAAATTAGTTGCCTTTTTATCTTCTGCTAGTATTTTGTCCTAGAGTATCGGGCCAATTTGCCTATTGGCGATGCGACAGTTACAACCAGAAACATACCGGCCATTCAAGTTGGCTTATCATCAATTCTTTGCGCATATCGCTTTTTATGTTTGCAATTTAATGTTGTATTGGTGTGGATTTTCGGTGATTTGGAAGTTAGATGTTGCGCTCCTAGTAGGGCTTTGTATCAGTTTGATTTATCAGAAAAAACGATTGACTGATAGTGATCAATCTCTAATTTGGTTTTTTTCTTACATGCTTTGCATATTGCTTCTATCTTATTTGGGAACTTTTGGAGGTATTGGTATGTTGAAATTTCCATTTGATATGATCGCTGTTTTTCCTTTTAGTATGGTTTTTCTAATGTGGTCTGGAAAATCAATATTGATTCAACAAAATCAGCTAAATTGTTATGAGTTGGATTTTATCCCGTAGAAATACGGGGTTTCAAACATGGTCAAGAAAAGATAAAATTAGAGCACTTTGCTTAGATCTTTTGTGAAACACATTAAGTTGAGTTGAGTCGAGTCCTTGTTAATCGTCATTTTTTTCTGGAGAGCTTTAATATGAGTGTCGCGTTTAATCCATTTCAATGTGTTGTAGGAGAATCGCCTTACACTCCTTATTCTAGATTGCTTAGAGAAAATTTTGATCAAAGGTTGCGAGCAACATGGGAGGTTATATATGGCACAGAAGCTGGTTATAAAAGAAGTCGTCAACTGGGCGTAACAGACTATTTATTAGTGCTGCCATTTTTTATTCGTCAATCAAAGGAATGGTCTTATAAACATCGAACATATCCTGGGTATACAGGGCAAGTTGCACGTTTGATTTACCCACCTCTATTTATTGCATATTGTGCTATAGAGTTTATAAAAGGCATTGCGTCCTTATGTCTCACAATTACATCTATACCTTTCGTTATGATTGCACACGCTATGTTTTCATATTTAGCTAAGCAATATTGGGAAGATGCATTGAATTTAAAATGTCGATACCAAGATAAGGAATATTATCTTAGAGACTTATATGATTTAGATGAGCTACGCGGCCAAGATGACAGCACTATTTCTAGCATCACTCAAAACAGTTTTCATTTGTGTAAAACTTGGGGTGCAAATGACTATGTGTTCGATAAATTAACAGCGGATCCTGAGCAGAAAAAATCAATGAGAGCATTATTACATCTGAATTTGTTTAATCTTGGAAATCGATTTGATGACATTCAATTAGCAAGATTTAAAGGATGTACGCCTTTTAGGGTCAAATCTATTGTTAAATACGCTCATCAACATCTGTGTTCATACGATACCGAACCTCATGGGTATGCAGAAACTACTTCAGAGAAAGATTTTGAAATTAAATTAACGGATGATATTACCAAGTCATTTGAAGATATTTGTGCTGAGATAATTGAGCAGCATAGTCATTGGAGTAAGCATGTAAATACTCTTAACTCAGTGGGTAACATCAAAGAAAAAATAGAAATTCAATGTTCTGGAGAACTTAACGGTAAACCATTTGAGATGACTTTTGACAGTATTGATGGTTTTAAAGACTTTTTGAGAGAGCATCAGTTACTACCTGATATTATTCAGGTACAGAATGTTTAACAGAATTTTTTGTGTCGTAGTTATAAAATATAATTGTCGCAAATGTCGCAAATGTCGCAGTGTCGCAAAACATGCAAATATGTGAAAGAAGGTTTTTAGTGAAAAAAATAATATCAATTATAGTCCTTTTATATGCAGCATCGTCGTTCGCATATCCAATACCGAAGGCATTTCCACCGTTTAAAATAGCAGATAATTTGTACTATGTTGGTACGGATGATCTAGCCAGTTATCTTATTGTGACGCCAAATGGAAATATATTGCTTAACAGTAACCTCGAGGTGAATGTTTCAATGCTCAAGGAAAGCATAGAGCGACTTGGCTTTAAATATAGTGATACAAAAATATTATTAATTAGCCATGCGCACCTTGATCATGCTGAGGGAAGTAAGCTTATCATTGAACAGACACACGCTAAATATATGATTATGGATAAAGATGTCACTTTGATCCAGTCTGGAGGGGTATCGGATTTTCAGTATGCAGAAGATAGTGATATGCACTTCCCTCCT
>CAMDJY010000184.1 GCA_945901145.1 Legionella genomosp. 1
TAAACAATCTACTACCTTAATAGCATCTGAAGCAGCTTTATGAAAAAATGGATAATTTTCAGAAAAATCAGATTCCACATACTCGATAAAATCATTTAATGTTTTAAGAAAATGAAAAAATTCCGGCTCACTAGGATGTATTTTATTAACTTTTGTCATGAAATATCTCTTATTGCATTAGCAACTACCGCTGTCAGTCATAAACCAATTGTTCATATAAGACAAGTGTTTTGGTGACTATATTAGTCTTGTGAATATACATTAAAAAACTTAAGAAAAAATTAAATTCATCGTTCACCAATAATGCCAATTGCTAAAAACTGCCCCTTATCAAAGCTTTGGTTAATGGTATAGTTAGGACTACAAAAGTAGCAAGTTATACTTCTCTAGCAGCATTGCGGAAACTCAAAGCCATAATCATCACTCTAAACCACAAAAACTCACCAGATTTACACGACATGACCCGGTGATATGGGTTATACTTTAATCTTAATACCGCATATTAAATTTAAACTACTTGCATGAAAAAAATCACTTACTTTTGGCGATCGGGTATCTGGGCATTGATCAGCTTATTGTTTCTTGGATCTTTCGCCGCAATTCTTCTGTATATTTACCTTGAAAGTCAATTACCTGATGTTGAATCATTAAAAACAGTCAAACTCGAAGTACCGTTACAGGTATACACTGAAGATGGTCTACTCATTCAGGAATACGGTGAAAAAAAACGCATTCCGCTGACCTATGAACAAATTCCACAAACACTTATCAGAGGCCTATTGGCAACCGAAGATCAACGTTTTTTTGAACACCCAGGCGTTGATATTTTTGGGCTAGGCCGTGCTGCGATCCGCATGATCCAAACCAGGACCAAATCCCAAGGCGGCAGTACAATTACGATGCAAGTTGCCAGAAATTTCTTTTTGAACCGTAAGAAAACTTTTTTACGCAAATTCAATGAAATTATGCTTGCCATTAAAATCGACCGCGAACTTAGCAAAGAAAAAATTCTTGAGCTTTATTTAAATAAAATTTACTTGGGCAATCGTGCTTATGGTGTTGAAGCAGCAGCACAAGTTTATTATGGCAAAAGCTTAACAGAATTGAGTTTAGCACAGATTGCCATGATCGCCGGATTGCCACAAGCACCAAGCACGCAAAATCCAATTGCCAACCCACGCGCTGCTAAAAAACGTCGCAACCATGTGCTAGATCGCATGCTAGAAGAACACATCATCACCCAACAACAACATGACATCGCCATCCAAGAGCCGGTGACAGCTTACTATCACAACACAACACTCCAAGCACATGCACCTTATGTCGCTGAAATGATTCGGCAATCACTGTATGACAATTTTGGCGAAGAAGCCTATACCAAAGGCTATAAAGTTTATTCGACGATTAACAGCAAACTTCAAAATGCCGCGAGTGACTGTATTGAAAACCATTTATTAACTTATGATCACCGACATGGCTATCGTGGCCCAGTCGCCCATATCAACACCAACAATCCCTCGCCACAAGTGATTCAACAGGCCCTTAACCACTATCCAATCGTCAACGATTTAATTCCGGGCTATGTAAGCACAATCAGTGAGCAGGAAGCAACAGTAACAACTCGAGAAGGTCAGCAAGTGACGCTCCTCTGGTCAGGTCTTTCATGGGCGCGCCCCGCATTAAAACAAGGCTGGGTCGGCAAAGCCCCAAAAAGTACACAGCAGATTATAGTTCCCGGCGATATCATTTATGTTCGTAAGGTTGATCAAACTTGGCAACTTGGCCAAATTCCTGAAATTGAAGCGGCACTCGTTGCGTTAAATCCTGGCAATGGCGCCATAAAAGCTTTAGTCGGCGGTTTTAATTTCCCAAGAAGTAAGTTTAATCGAGCCATCCAGTCTGGACGGCAACCGGGATCCAACTTTAAGCCATTTTTATATGCTGCGGCATTAAATAAAGGTTACTCACTTGCGTCTTTAATTAACGATGCCCCCATAGTCGTCGACGACCCAAGCCAAGCCAACTTATGGCGTCCTCACAATGTAGACTATCAATTTGGCGGACCGACACGCTTAAAAGATGCTTTAATTCATTCTCGAAACTTAGTCTCCATTCGTATTCTAGATGATATTGGAATTGACTATGCAGTTGATTTTGTCAGCCAATTCGGCTTTCAAAAAGCATCCTTACCCCGCACCCTCTCTCTGGCTTTAGGCACATTAGCAACCAGCCCCTTAGAACTGGCCACAGCTTACGCAACCTTTGCCAATGGCGGCTACAAAATAGAGCCTTTTTTAATTGAACGCATTGTCGACGCTGAAGGTCATGTCCTATTACAAGCGAAGCCTTCACATATTCCCAATCCCCATGAAACTTTCAATGAACCAGACATGATTGCCCCGCGAGCAATTCCAGAAGATGTCGCTTTTTTAATGCACACGGCACTCCAACAAGTCATTCAATCCGGCACGGCAAAGCAAGCAAAAATATTAAATCGCATGGATATTGCTGGTAAAACCGGCACCACCAATGATCAAGTGGATGCCTGGTTCTCAGGGTATACCCCAGATTTAGTCGTCACCACCTGGATTGGCTTTGATACGCCAACATCATTACACGAATACGCCGCGGGCCTCGCCTTGCCCTTATGGATTGATTTTATGAAAACAGCGCTGAAAGATCTACCTGAACATCACATCACGCCGCCCAAAAATATCATCACCGAGTATATTAATCCCAAAACCGGCCAACGCGAATCCGACCCCTCACGCGCGATTTTAGAATATTTTAGAGAAAATGAAGTACCAACTGACGACGACAATCAAGAAACTCATACAGTTCATACTGAGCAAAATATCAATCCTGAGGACAATTTGTTTTAATCAAAACCTACTCAACAAAATTAATGATTTCATAATGATTCATAATCACTTGCTGAAATTCAGGCGACGCTGAGGCAAAATCTACTAAATCTACTTTATAAGGCAAATCACTCGCGGCTAGTTCAGACTCTAATTCTGCAAGCACATTGACCATGATGGGTTCTGGGGAAATAATCGCAACATCAATATCTGAATAAGGTTTACAATGAGCCGTTGCACGAGAGCCAAATAACCACGCTTCATATTGAGAAACATGTCTTCTCAAAATAGTCTTAAGTAACATCAATGATTCTGCGTCAAGATTAATCATTGATGACGCGCAATTAAAATATCCAACAACTGCTTAGCATCGCTATAAAATTCCAGCGCAGTATGATAGACGCTGACTGCTTTATCTTCATGATAGGTGTGAGATGTAATATTTCTTTGATGTCGGTAAATCAGCCATTTTTTGGCATCAGCAATCAATCCTCTCTCGGCTCCCTCTCGAATGAGCTCGGGATAGGAAAGTGCATCAATCGACTGATAATTGGATGCATCATGCTCAAGTTGTCGTTTTAACATCTTCCAACTCAATTCATAGCAAAATTCAAAGTGCTGAATGACTCCAGCTCGTAATGTTTCTTTTAAATCAGTCGCTGCATGTTCATCCTCTATATAAACACTTGATACATCAATGCTGCGTTTGAACGTAGCTAATGCTTTTACAAA
>CAMDJY010000185.1 GCA_945901145.1 Legionella genomosp. 1
CAACAAAAATAGACACTAAAATAGAGGAGGGGTGTTAATGCAATTCCAATGAGCATTAACATGAATAGTTCCATAATAATCCACCCATGTTTACCAAGATATAGCAGATAAATAAGTTTTAATGCTAACAAAACAGAAGTTATTATCCCTAAATAATACATGAGCGTTGTTAACCAGGTTGCTTCAGGTCTGGATAAGATGAGTCCAAAAATATGATTTACTTCACTATAAAAATTAAGCGTTGGCAGACAAATGACTGCAACTCCTAAAATATAAGCATAAATAGGTCTCATTTCGTGTCGCCAATCGCCAGCAAAATGGACAACCGACATCAACATAAAAATAATCAGAGCGAGCATGGGAATCATTATCCACAGGGTGAGGGTTGCTAAAATACAAAGTATGTAAGTACATACAAAATACGTGCTATCCCAATAAGTCGTTCTTAATCCCCAGAGTTTACTGAGTGGCCAATCTAGGCTTCCATGGGCTAAACCGATAGTTCCAGAGGCTACTAATGCGATAATTGTTACTAAAGCCCGGGTATTATCTGTATAGATTTTATTAATGATTAATAAAAAAATTGATAAAAATATAAAAAACATTCGAACACGGTTTAATTGCTTTTGCATCGTGATTTTCATATTTTTAGGCAGTATCGTAAAAATAGTTTGAGCGGTAATGCGCGCATTATGGAGACATAATCTAAATACTGGGCCTCATCACTCAGAAAACGCACCAAAGCTCTTGGGGAGACTCGCTGTGCTAGCGCTTGAAATAATAAAGCGCCTATTTGTGGCTCGTTGTGCAAAACACTTAAAAAAATATGATCCATTGCTTGTACAATTTTTTTTGAATGCACAGGCGTGTGAACCACTTTTTCTTGTGCAATTTGCAGAGCACATGCATGTGCCCAGCGTTGGATGCGAAGAAATCCATAGCCAGTTGCAGGACGAATTGCTCCGGCTATTTGGCCACCATAGGTATATTGGGGTGTAACTGTGTGGGTTAATGTCGTCATTTTTAGACCCATGGGTAAAACGCCTTGTTCAGTTCGGATGATTTTGAAATGCGTTTGATGATATTGAGCTTGTAACCACTTATGTAAACAAGGCGCCATGAGTTGTGGTGAATGCAATTGTGGGCTAAAAACGGTAGATTCGATTAATGCATGTTGCTTGGAAAAAGGTAAAATATAATTGAACTGGGTTCCTGTCGGTGATGAAGCGAGATGTTCCATTAAGCCAACACAAGTTGGGTCAAAAATAGGTGTATCTGCTTGAATTTCAACACCATAGAAAATTTGCCAAAGTTTTGATTGTGCGTTAGTTGTATAAGAGCATGGTCTTGTATCGATAATTTGTTTAGTAACAATGTGCGTTCCATCCGAAAGTTTAATGAGATAACCATTGCTTTCAGAATTGACAGATACCACTGAGATGCCACACTTTAATGCCATCGTCGGATGGCGGCTAATACAATCCACCGCTTGCAGATAAAAGCGATCACTGGGGATATAGCAATAGTGACGTCCTTTGCCATGATGGGTTATCTTAAATTGATTGCCCGAAAATTGCCATTGGGGCCATCGGTGTGAAATTAGTCCATTTAAATCTTTTAATAAATGCTGATCTTGGGGGTCCCAAAAGCACCAACTGCGGTCATTGGTATATTCTAATCTTGCTTCAATAACCAATGTTTTTTTCTTATATCCTTTAATATAGCTTAGATATTTAGCGAGAGACAAACCTGCACATCCTCCACCTAAAATAGCTAAATCAATATCTAAAATATTGCTCATACACGATTCAGCCATGCCGATAGGGCACGATGAAGGCTACTATCATGCATGGGTGATTGTTTCGGTTTAAATAAACTTTTCATAAAACTTAAGATACAAATGCCTAAAATCCATATTTTACGAGGATACGTAACGACAATGCGTTTATCCCAGATATTGAAATCTATGCGTTTGGCTTTTATTCCAATTTCTTGATAAAGCTTAGCTGCGAATAATACGCAAAACCGGTTTCTGAGGGGAAGATAACGCAGACCTGCATAACCACTTTGATAATATCTTTCTGCTAAATTAAATAATTGTATTAAAGCCGGTTTAATTAATTCATGAGATGCTGCTGATGAATTTAAAAAATCCAAATTCTCTGGGATCCACGATTGCGGTATATATTGTCTTTTAGCTAAAATATCTTCAGCGACATCCCGTAAAATATTCGTGAGTTGCATGGCGATGCCGAGATCAATAGCGAATTTCTTTGCAGAGGGCTCGCTGCTCCCCAGCAATTGACACATCAATAGACCAACACTACCCGCGACCAGGTAACAATAGCGGGTCAGTTGTTCTTCATTGGCAATGCGTACGATCAGAAGATCAGACATGACGCCTTCAATTAATAAAGAAACATTAACTGCATCTAATTTTTTTTCTTCTGTTAGACATAAAATATCGTGAACTAATGGGGCAACAGCGACACCTTGTTCGATTTCATTTTTCCATTGTTGCAGGGTAAGCAAGGCCATTTTTTTATTAAGTTCTTTATCAGCTAAATCATCTACCGTACGACAGAAAAAATATAAACGTTTAATATGTTGTGCTGTTTTTCTGTCTAAGAATAAACTAGCCAAATAAAACGATTTACCATGTTGACGTAACAAATTTTCCTCCTTATTTTATTAAAGTGGGATGGCATCAATCATGTTATCAACAACTTTTGCCGAGCTAAGCACTCCGGGAATACCTGCGCCTGGATGGGTCCCTGCACCAACGTGGTATAATCCCTTAATGCCTTCAGCTCGATTATGGTAGCGAAACCATGCTGATTGTCTAAATAAGGGAGCAATTGAAAAACCTGCACCATGAAGGCTCAAATAATCGCCCTTGAAATCATTCGGTGTTTTATAAAAATCAGCAACGATATGCTGTTCAATGTCAGGTAAGAGATTGTTACTTAAGGATTTGATAATGGCGTCGCGTAGTTGCTTCCCCGCTGTTTCCCAGTTGATGTTAGCTTGCATGTTTGGAACAGGAACTAGGACGTAAAAAGAATCGCAATTTGATGGTGCAAAACTAGGATCAGTTGCGGTGGGTCTATGGACGTACATAGAAAAATTATCACTCAATTTTTTATGATCAAAGATATCCGCGAGCAAAGATTTGTAATGTTTTCCTAGACAAATTGTATGATGAGCCACTTCAGGATAAGTGCGTGTACTGCCAAAATATAATACAAATAAACCCATAGAAAATTTTGCATAACGTGTTTTTAAACGCGCACTCAATCCCTGTTTTTTTTTAGCTATCATCTGACTATAACAATAGGGAGTATCTGCATTTGATATGATAAGTTCAGCGGGAATAAATTGATTTTCATTGATCACAACGCCAGATGCCTTTTGCTTTTCAACGACTATCTCTCGTACTGTAGTATTGAACATCAATTCAACGCCTACCTCTTCTAATAAGCGCGTGAGCGCATTAATTAAAGCGCCAGTACCACCCATAGGAAAACTAATCCCCCATTTGCGCTCAAGATAG
>CAMDJY010000186.1 GCA_945901145.1 Legionella genomosp. 1
GCGTATAAGCTGAAGCATCAATCGGTTGTCCATTGTGGACTTCAGCATGTTGTCCTAAATTAAAACGCAATGTCCGCGCGGGCAAAATATCAAAAGCCCCACGAATTCCCAGCGGAATAATCGTTGCCTGCGTTTGAATCGCAGTGATAAATCCACCTTTTTTTAGAGGCGCAACATGCCCATCATGTGAGCGTGTCCCTTCAGGAAAAATCCACATGACAATTCCGCTTTTTAGAAGATGCTCTACGTGTTTAAGATCACGAATGGCTTGCATACGATTTTTACGATCAATCATGGGAAACTCAGCTTGGCGCATGCCTCGACTCATCAGTGGAATTTTAAACATTTCTTTTTTGGCCAACATCCGGATGTGATGATTCGGAAAAGCCGTAAGCCCAACAGGAATATCAAATAAACTACTATGATTTGCCATAATAATGGTCGCTTGACCAGGTCGTGGCTCCACCTGATGGGGATTATGAACCGTGCAAGTAATCCGTAATAATTTAAACATACGTTTTAACCAGCGGTTGAGTGCTTGATCAACCCATTGACGAGTCATCGTCCCGCTGAGCCCTCTCCAGATTGAGGCGACAGATGTTTGTGCGATATAAAATACTGACGCCACGATAATCCAAATTGATCTAAAAAATCCAGCCTGAGTTTTAGTTTTTGGGGTCATGATCAATTACTCTTCCTTCATGCTTTTGAGGTTGACGCTTACGAAAAAAATACTGTTTGATGAGGGCCGCCAACCATAAAATACCTCCAAAGAGTATGCCCCAAAATAAAACATAAGCAAATAAAATGAAGATACCTATAGTTAAAGCGATAGCGATACCTAGCATCAAAAATAGAGGGAATTGCCGCGACAACTGCCTTAATCGATGATTTATCATACACAACCCCACAGATGATGATTCATGAGATTATCATAGATAACAAGACTTCTGGCAATGCTAATTGTACAAAATGTAGCATTCTCCGTGAAATTCTGTATAATCAACCGTATAATTAATTCAAATGGATGTTTTAAAATGCTCTTTGGTCTATTTAATTTATCATTTTGGGGTGACGTCGTTGCCTTATTAGTCCTCACACAAATAACCATTGCCTCGGTCACGATTTATTTACATCGCCATCAAACCCATCGTGCATTAACACTGCACCCTATTATCAGCCATTTTTTTCGAATGTGGTTATGGTTAACCACAGGCATGGTAACAGCCGATTGGGTAGCAATTCATCGTAAACATCATGCAACAACTGATGTCGCAGGAGATCCTCATAGTCCAGTCGTTCTGGGTCTTAAAAAAGTATTTTGGGAAGGCGCAGAATTATATCGTGCCGCCGCAAAAGACCGAGAAATGATTGAAAAATATAGTCACGGCACACCAGATGATTGGATCGAACGCAATATTTATAAAAAACATTCTGCCAAAGGTATTATATTGCTCCTGATCATCAATTTAGTCTTATTTGGTATCCCAGGCGTAAGTATCTGGGCAATTCAAATGATGTGGATTCCACTTTGGGCTGCAGGTGTGATTAACGGTGTTGGTCATCATTGGGGTTACCGTAATTTTGAGTGCCCGGATGCTGCAACTAATATAATACCTTGGGGATTTTGGATTGGTGGCGAAGAGTTACATAATAACCATCACACATTCGCATCTTCTGCTAAATTTTCTGTAAAATGGTGGGAGTTTGATTTAGGATGGTTCTATATTCGCTGTTTATCTTTTTTAGGCCTGGCCAAAGTTAAAAAATTACCACCTCAATTAGCACGCGATCCTTCAAAAGCACATGTTGATTTAGACACGGTTAAAGCCGTGGTCGCTAATCGATTTCAAATTATGTCTCAATACTACAAACGCGTGATTAAACCTATTTTAAAAAATACGCAACGGCAAAATATCAATGACAAAACCGATAAACAATTGCTGCAAAAAGCCCGTCAGCTTTTGAAAACCCGAGAAGATTTATTAACGCCTGTGGCGAATTCACGTCTAAACACCCTATTAATGCGCTATGAACAACTCAGCGTTGTTTATCATTATCGAAAATCTTTGCAAAATGTTTGGTTAAAAACGGCAACTTCACAAAAAGAACTTGTTGAAGCGCTGCAACAATGGTGTAAGCAGGCCGAAGAATCAGGCCTAGAAGTGTTACACCAATTTGCTGCGCAAATAAAAAGCTACATCCCACAACCAACTTTTAGGTAAAATCTCAAAAGCAGAGGAATTTATTTTTTTCCATCTGCTTTTGTCTTTTTCTCTTGAGTAAAAGACAACAAAGCCTTTTCGACGATATGAAATGATTGCTGCATGTAATCTAGAGCTTTATGACTGTTAGCAATCACCAACTCAAGTTGTTTTTCTAACAACTCATTAGGCTTAGTAATTTTAGACAAGTCTTCTGGCTTTAAATAAGCATAACTTTGCAAAGTTTTAAGATTCAACTCAGCAATCGCGTGCAGCGGCTCCTGTGCGTGTTTAAATAAATTAGATATTTTTTCAAAATATTCTTCATTGTTCATGATGATTCTCCCGGTGCGTTAGATTATCTTGCATTGCACAATAAAACTATAGTACATGATCGTGCCATGTGTCAATGTCTGTTAATTTTCCACGGACATCAATGGGTTCACCCAGAACCCCTAAATCATGCTTAATAAATTGACAAAAAAATCATTTATTGATAACATAGAGCACTCTCATTATGGAGCAGAGTCTTATGGAATATACGACATACCGTATACGGTATTTAATAACAAAACTCATCCTTGCTCCGTTTTTATTATTCTATTTTGCCGCATGCTCTGCAATGGAAGTACCTATTGATGACTTTCCAATCACAGCCTATTCTCAAGACGCAAATGACTACCTACCTGCAGACGATGAAAATTACACTAAAACATTATTAAATCCAGAATATCAAAACTTACAATTAAAGCAATTTTACAATCATTATTATTCGAGTGACGCACAAGGATTATCACCGTGGAGTGAGCAAATAATAACATTTGTGTTACCCTTGATGAAAAAAATTGAACCCGAAATATTAGAAGACTTTAATAATCAAAACAAATTGCTTAAAGACAAACATTACGCAGAGAACTTTAAAGAACACGACCATATTTGGTGGAATAGAATAAAAGAAAACATGGATTTAGATGCACTAACGTCCAGTGCATTCAACGCAGAAAATAGAGCAATTTCGGTGACAAACACCTATGCTCGTGCTTTACCTGATCATGCGCCTGACTTTTTCCATGCCAGCCTACCGGGTCAAGGGTTTCCTTTTGATAATTTGCAGGAATCGGCAATTTGGGCAGGTACCCCTCTCTACGTCTTTAGTGTATCAAAAGACAAAGCTTGGTCATTGGTCTTAACACCAGATGGTTATTTTTCCTGGGTTAAAAGTCATGATATCGCATATGTCTCTTCTGAGTTTATTAACCAATGGCAAGAAGCAGCACGACGTAGCTTAATTGCAGTCACTCAAACAGAGGCGAGTATTACAGATACGCAACAGCAAT
>CAMDJY010000187.1 GCA_945901145.1 Legionella genomosp. 1
ATTTTTTGCGCTCAAAAAGCAGACTCAAAGTTTTACATTGACATGGTCTAATTGATTAAGACAACCCAGTTAAGAGATAATTAGGCTTAACTGGAGAAAAAATGAGCGACAGAAGGAAGTATTCGAAAGAATTTAAATTAGACGCAATCAATCTTGTAATTGAGCAAGGTTATAGCCAAACGGACGCAGCAACGGGGTTGTCTATTAACCGCGATATAGCGATAGTCAATTTTTATGATGGGGTTTTTATTCATTGAAACCACTCACTCTAAAGGTAGGTTAACCTGCTTACTGAAGATAATATTTCATGCCAACATGAGTCACCTCAAAGCCTAATCGTTCATAAAACTCTTTAGCTCTGGGACGTTTAATATTTGTCGTTAACTGAATAATCGAAACATCTTTTGATTTCGCATAGTCAATGGCTTTTCTATGTAAAAGATTATTTATCTGAGCAATTTTTTTGTGCATGTTTATCACTTGGTTGAATTTTATTAACGCGCAATTGGTTTTGAGTATCCATGTGCATTCAATACTGAATTTTTGACTACAGGTAATTTCAGTAGCTGACTTATCAAATAATACCTTCCACTCTGGATTAGGTGCCGTTAACTCAACACGTCGATAACTATTTTTTTCATTTTCATCAATCATATTATATTTTCACCTAATACAGCCGGACCAAATGAATTATCAATTACAATCAGCCACTCTCCATTATTGTGAGTTGGAACATGAAATCTTCAGGGAAACGCTTACCATTTCGTTTTACCTGCTCCCCGAGACGAATAGGCTTCACTTCATTTAGTTCTGCCAAATCTCGATCTAACATGACCTGAGCATAGCGAATAATATGAATTTTCTTTTGTAAGTCGTTATTACTGAGGATTAATTCTGTTGTCATGCTTCCACCTCAAGATTGCAATGTTCCCTGTCCAATCGAATGACCTGATCAGTCATTTCAAATGGTATTGCTTGATGAGAAATAATGAGAATAGTCATTATTCCTTTTAACATGTTTAATGATTGTTGAATATGTTGAACACGGTCTTGATCCAGTGCATTGGTACTTTCATCTAAAATTAATAGTTTTGGACGTTGCAAGATAGCGCGTGCCAATGCAATCCGTTGACGCTCACCTCCGGATAATTGCGTGCCGTTTTCCCCTATTAATGTGTCCAACCCTTCAGGCAGATTTAAAACAAAATCTGCGGCAGCGAGTTCTAGGGCATAATAAAGCTCAGATTCATTGGGCGCGCTATTAAATCCGAGTAAATTTTCTCGAATGGTAGCATTAAATAAAAATGCTTCTTGAGTAATATAGGCAATTTGAGTGCGCCAAGCATGGGCATTTAGAGGAGAAAGAAGCATGTCATCTATTATAATCTTTCCTTCTGTAGGGGTTGATAAAGCTGCAAGCAAATCTATCAGTGTGGTTTTACCAATTCCAGAAGGACCAATGATTAGCGTAGATGTATTTTTTATTAATGCAAGATTCATATGACGAATGATCCAACGATTGGATTGAGGGTATTTGAATGAAATATCATGAAACTGGATGGTTTTATCAAATTTAATGGTTGCTGAAGTATCGATTTTTTCTTGATGAGTCTGTGTTTCGCGAAGTAATTGCATAATATGCTCGTAAGCAGGAACTTGGAGCACAATACGCTGATATGCCTGCTGCGCCGAAGAAATCAGAGGTAAAATACGTGCATATATAAGTAATAATAGGAGGAGTTGGTTAAATGCAATGGCATAAACATCGATTGCGAGATAAAGCAGCACACTAAAGAAAACTGCAGAACAACAGGCATATAGCAGCTGATTTCGTGAAACAGACCGACCCAAGTCTATATTTAATTTTTTTAATATTTCACCTGCGGCGTGAAAAATTCGTGTAGAAGGGGTTTCTAACCCAGAGCCTTTAATCATTTTAAGCGCACAAAGTTGTTCACTAATGATTTGCTGCAGCGATTGACTGGCCTTAAGATATTTTGCACTAGATTCTGATGTTTTCTTATGCAAAGGGAACATCATGACCATCAAAATCAATGCAGCGCCTATCGCAAACAGACTTACGGACCAAGATAATATCAATGCAATAGTGGTGTTGATTCCAATTAAAAAAATCTGGTTGATAAGCATTAATAACTGGTGGTTACAGATGGTTAAGTTGTGTGTTTCTGAAATTAATACATGGGTTAAATCTGATTTTTTTTGTAAGCGTAAAAAAGACCAATGAGAAAATAAAAGGGATTGTTGTAACTTTGTCCGCAAATATTGGTTATAACGTTGTTGTAGGTCTTGGCTTGCACATTGTTCGAGGTAGGCAATATATGCTGTGATACACATCGTGGCTGTAAAAAGTGATAAAACGACGGGTAAAGTTTTAGGAAGGTGAAGAAAATCAAATAAGGCGTAGCATGAAAATAAACTTTGCGAGGATACTGTTGAATGAGTGCCTGAACCGATTAAATCTAATAGCGGCAAAATTATCAAAAATCCTACTCCTGAGCTGATACTTTTAATCGTAATCAAACTAAACGTACGCAAAGTTAATATTAGATTAAATTGCAGTAATGAATTTAGAAGACTCAAAAGTGCCCGAAGCGATTGGAGTGTATGATGCATAGGAAATGCTTGCTGAATATATTGTTTTTGATACTAGCATGTTTTTTTGTGGTTTCGTAGAAATAGAATTCTCATTAATTTCCTTTATCTTAAGGCCAAATCTCTTATAGAATAAAGTTTACCGAAGCAATATTGTATATTATGATTTCAAATAGACCAAAATCTTGCTGGCCAAGTCCGCAACAATCTTTGCTCTTACACGCAGCCCTTCTCCCGACTGAAAAGGCATATGATGCCTTTAAATTATGGCGCTTAACGCAATCTATTCCTGAAATAGAGCCTGTTGACTATCAATTTTTACCGCTGGTTTATAAAAAAATTTCGCCCATTATGAATTCTCAAGAAGACAAAAACAGATTACGCGGGATTTATAAACATAATTGGACACATAATCAAGCGCGCTTACAAGCCTTCTTCACTCTATTCATGCAACTTCCAGAACATTTGCAAGCGCAATGCCTCATGATGAAGGGCTCTGCGATGATTCTTACAGGATGTTATGATGTTGGTGCACGCGTAATTGGCGATATTGATATTTTAGTCAAGAAAAAATATGGCCTTGAAATGACCCATTTCTTTTTACAAAACGGCTTCAAATTATTCGCCCCTTTTTTAAAAGATGAAACCCTTTCTTCTCAATGGATTGAAAACAAGCATGCGATTGTGCTCACCAAAGACTATGGCGCTTTTAGTTTGATGATTGATATGCATTTTTCTCCATTGATGCAAATTCCATCTTCTATTTTTCACGAGTTTCGCACTTTCATAAAAATGCATTAAAATACGCGGCATAAATAACTGAGATAAAACTGGTTAAAGATGTCGCGTCATCGATGTACAAAGGAATTGTATAAAGCGTTTTTACAAGCAAGCAGCATGCGTTATTCAGGTTTAGC
>CAMDJY010000188.1 GCA_945901145.1 Legionella genomosp. 1
GTGGTTTCTAAAAAATCATTGCGCATCAAAGTAGTCATGCTTATTTTCTCCATTTACCTGTGTCATATTCTTTGTGTGTAAGAATATGACGTGCTGGGGAGATACATAAGAAGTATTTATAGCTTCATCTTCGGCCGAACTCGGCTTAAGCCGCCGTCTACAGCGAGAACTTGGCCGGTGATCCAGCTATTTTTGGGGTTTAATAAAAAAACAATTGCTTCGGCAATATCTTCAGGCTTGCCAATGCGACCTAATGCATGCATCCCTTTGGAAGCATTGTAAACTGGTTCGCTTTTTAATAGTTCTGCTGTCAACGGACTTGCAACCATACCCGGAGCAACGACATTAAAGCGTAAGTTGTTGCTTGCATACGTGGCGGCAGCAGATTGTGCGAGGCCGATGATGCCGGCTTTGGCAGCGGCAATCGCTTCGTGATTGGCAATGCCGACAAGTGCTGCTGCAGACGAGATTAACACCACTGACCCTCCTTGTTTCATGGTTAAACCTGCGGCACGCACGGTTGCAAAAGCGGTGGTCAGTGACGCATCTATGACCGCCTGATATTGTTCTTTTGATGTCAAGTTAGCGCTTTTCAAGAACAGAGATCCCGCGCAGTTGACCACGCCATCAATGGGTCCCGCTTGATGAAAGGCTTCTAAAACTGCATCAAAATTTGTCGCATCTAAGATGACATCTGGTTGGATTTTTTGACTATCCCGTGCTGTGAGAAATACACTATCACCTTGTGCTTTTAAATGGCTTGTTACCGCCTGTCCAATCGCACTACTTGCTGCAATCACTAAATAATGTGCCATATGCGTTGATTTCCTTATATGATGGATTCAAAATGAAATATTAATGATAATGATGTGTGTATAGAATGCTCTTAAATCAGTTAAACAGTCAACAATTTCATACTGCGGTGATCGCAGGATGCCAAGCGCTGATGCGTCAAAAATTACTCTTAAATAAAATTAATCTTTTTCCTGTGGCCGATGGAGATACTGGCGATAATTTATCGTCAACAGCACATGCAATTATTGAGTTGTCCTCCGTGCAGCATGCGTTGAAAGAGACCATTGAATCAATTGCCGATGCAAGCATCATCGGCGCGCGTGGGAATTCAGGTCTTATTTTTTCCCAATTTTTTAATGCAATGGCGAAGCAACGTTGGCCATCGCCTAAGACGCTGGATTTTAAGTCGTTTGCAGCAGCCTTACAACAAAGTGTTACTGAGATTTTTGCATTAGTCAGTCATCCGGTCCATGGAACGATGTTAACTTTGATTGAGCGTTTGGCTTTTTTTTCTTCAGAAAAACAAGATTCAAGATCTTTTGCTGGGGTGATGGGGGAGTTACTGCCGCTATTGAAACAGCAAGTCGAACAGACCAAAGAATCGTTGGCTGTTTTAAAAAAAGCCAATGTTGTTGATGCGGGGGCGCTTGGTTTTTATTTTTTCATTGAGGGATTTACTCACTTTTTGCAAAATCCATCGATGAGTTTGGTCGTCGATCCCATTGATGTTACACCTATGCTTGAGCATTCGCATGTCTTGTCGACTCATCCTGAATACCGTTATTGTACTGAAGCAGTTGTCAAAGCTGAAGTCATTGATTCAACTAAATTATTAAATTTTTTGCAAGCACAGGGGGATTGTGCTTTAGTCAGCGGGAATGAGCGTGTGTGTCGATTTCATGTGCATACGAATCATCCCCAGAAAATCTTTACGCGTTTGTTAGATGACTATACCATCTGTTACCCGAAGGTTGATGATATGCAAAGACAAAAAGAGGCGCAAGCACCAACTAGACCCAAGATTGCTTTAGTGACTGATTCTAGCGCAGATCTCTCTCAAGATTTACTGGATAAGTATCAAATTTACCAAGTCCCTTTGAATATTCAACTCGATGAACATCAATTATTAGACAAATATAGTTTTGAGTCTGATGATTTCTATCAGCATCTGCATCAATTTAAGCATTATCCAAAAACATCTTCTTTTAGTGCATTGCTTATAGAAGACAAAATAGCCTGGCTTACTCAGCGTTATGAACATGTATTAATTATTTGCGTTTCTGGCGCGATGAGTGGCGTGTATACGTCATTTAAAACGGCTGCTCGAAAATATGATAATGTCACAGTGATTGATTCCAAAACCAATTCAGGTGCCCACGGGCTGTTACTAGATTACGCAGGCGAACTAATAAATGCTCAATTGGATATCGAGACCATGATTGATTTAATCAACGAGGCAATTAAGACGACGTTTATGTTTGTGGTTGTACAGCAGTTTAAATCTATGGTTCGCTCGGGGCGAATGCATAAAATAGGTGGGTTTATCGCTGGCCTCTCTCAGATTAAGCCAATTGTTTCTATTGATGCAACAGGTAAAGGCTTTCTTTTAAGTCAGTGTTTATCTTCGGCGACTTCACTTAAAAAGTTGATTAAATTGGTCCGTGATAAAATTCAAAGCGCAAATTTGATTTTAGAAGAGTATTCTATCGTTCATGCAGACGCCAATAATCTCGCGATGCAACTTGCAGCGATGGCAACAGAAACTTTCAACAAACCGCCGCGATATATTGAGCCGGTCTCTTTAGCTGTTGGTTTGCATGCGGGACAGGGGTGTGTTGGCCTTGCTGTGCGTATGCGCAAGATGAATCCATAATCTAGGAGTAGTCAGCATGATGATACTATTTGTCGTTGGTTTTGTTTTTTTACATATGTGTTGTGTTTGGTTCTGGTATCGGTACACACAAAATCCCTCTGTCGTTGATGTCGGTTGGGCGTCTGGTTTAACCCTCAGTGGATTGATTTATCTGTTTAGTCAGAATTTTTCAGTGCGTGCATGCGTATTAAGTCTTGTTCTTATCTTTTGGGGGTTGCGCTTAGGCCTGTTTCTTTGGTTGACTCGGGTGCGTCAAGGGAAAATCGATAAGCGCTATCTTGTGTTAAGTGATGGATGGAAAATCGCTAAACCTTTGGGATTTTTTTTAAACTTTCAGTTGCAGGGCATTTTAATTTGTATTATTTCTCTTCCTTGGTATTTCACGTCGTTAGTCAATAATAGTTTGAATTTTTCAGATGTATTGGCACTAAGTTGCGCTATTTTGGCGATATGTTTGGAAATGACCGCTGATCTGCAATTACAAAATTTTAAGCGCCAGTATCCAGGAATGGTCTGTAATCGTGGTTTGTGGTATTATTCTAGGCATCCAAACTATTTTTTTGAATGGTTGGTTTGGTGTGCGTTTACTGTTTTTGCTTTGCGTTCCGCTTGGGGGTGGCTTGCGATCATTTCACCGGTGACCTTGTACTGGATGATGACGCGAGTGACGGGACCAATGACTGAACAAGGTTCCCTCAAATCAAGAGGACAAATGTATCTTGATTATCAAACCGTTACGCCGATGTTTTTCCCCAAATTTGTGAAGTTTGTGAAATCATATGAAAAAAATTAAGAGTTATGTGCTGCGTGCAGGGCGAATCAGTCCACGTCAACAGAAAGGCTTAGATGAATA
>CAMDJY010000189.1 GCA_945901145.1 Legionella genomosp. 1
CTCTGACCAAACTAGAAGAAATAAACATACACTCAGGCGAAGGTGTTAAAAACAAAGTTTCGATATCTTTCGATAATTGACGATTCATTCCTGCTAATTGAAACTCATATTCAAAATCAGAGACAGCGCGTAAACCTCGTACAATAAATCGTGCTTGCTGCTCTTGAAGAAGATGTACTAAAAGATTATCAAAACCAATGACTTGTACCCCTGACAAATGCTCTACTGCTTGCTGCACACAGGCAATCCGTCTTTCCATTGAAAATAAAGGGTTTTTGGATTGGTTTTTGGCAACAGCAACAATCAAGCTTGGAAATAGCCTTGAGGCACGTGTTATTAAATCCATATGTCCATTGGTAATTGGATCAAAAGTTCCCGGATACACGGCTTTATGATTCATATGATTCATCATTCACATACAAATTGCACATTGGCAAAGTCTAGCGTATTGTTAAATGAAAAACCATGCTTAAGGATCACAATGCTCAGTTATATAAAATATTTTAAATGGATGACCGTTAGCATGTCTGCCTTTTTAATCTCATGTGCTTCTCAAAAGAATCTAGAATCAAATAACGCACAAACAGTAAAACAACCATCTCAACAAACTGCCAGTCGCTTATCAGCCTGGCAAGCGACTGGTGCAATCGCAGCCAAACAACATAAAAGAGCCTGGAGTGCTACGCTAAGTTTCCAACAATATGACAACAACCATTTTCAAATTCATCTTTTCGGACCCATAGGCAGTGGTAGTGTCACCATTGAAAAAAATGGCGCTTTACTGACCTATCGTCATGGAGAAAAAATTGCAACAGGATCACAAGCTATGGACTTCATTCACCAAGAAACAGGTGTAAGATTCCCATTTAATCAACTGTCCTACTGGATACGCGGTCTACCTGCGCCAGGACCAGTACAGTTCAGCCAACACGACCAACAAGTCCATCTCACCGTCCTTAAACAAGCAGGTTACACCCTCTATTTCTTAAATTATACAAGAGTTCAAAGCATTGAACTGCCGACCAAAATTCGCCTAGAAAGTGCGGAAGGTGTGGTAAAAGTTGTCATAAAACAGTGGAAAATATAATTTTACAACACACGCCATGCTTTTTTTCTGGAGTGTGTTGACAAATCATCTAAATCCCCGCAAAATACGTTCCGGTTCATGACGAAGTGTCCAACTTTTAAGATAAAATTGGGGTGTCGCCAAGCGGTAAGGCACAGGGTTTTGATCCCTGCATACCTAGGTTCGAATCCTAGCACCCCAGCCAACATGAATAAGCTTTATCATTGCAAAATGATGTCTTTATCTGTATTCTTCACTATTTTTTAGAAAATATTTAATCGAAGGCAACAACACATGTCCAGCATGATGATTTTCACAGGAAACGCAAACCCAGAATTAGCACTTAAAATTTCTTCCTACCTACAATTACCCATGGGCAAGGCGACGGTCAGCACATTCAGTGATGGTGAAACCATGGTCGAAATTCTAGAAAATGTTCGCGGGAAAGATGTGTTCGTTATTCAATCGACTTGCGCACCAACGAATAATAATCTCATGGAACTACTCGCCATGTCAGATGCATTAAGACGTTCTTCTGCCGGCAGAATTACAGCTGTTGTTCCCTATTTTGGTTATGCAAGACAAGATAGACGTGTTCGCTCTGCTCGTGTACCTATCACCGCTAAAATTGTTGCCGATATGATGGCAAGCGTTGGCATTTGCCGAGTTCTTACCGTTGATTTACATGCCGATCAAATTCAAGGCTTTTTTTATATGCCAGTAGATAATGTTTACTCAACCCCGATTTTATTTGATGACATTAAACAAAAAAATCTAAACAATTTAATGGTGATTTCTCCTGATGTCGGCGGTGTTGTCCGAGCACGAGCGATGGCGAAGTTATTAAACGATGCTGAATTATCAATCATTGATAAACGTCGCAGCGGCCCAAATAAATCTGAAGTTATGCATATTATCGGAGAACCCTCAGGAAGAGATTGCATCATCATTGATGATATTGTTGATACCTCAGGAACACTGTGCTCTGCAGCAAAAGAGCTCAAAAAATCAGGCGCAAAAAGTGTACGCGCTTATGTCACACATCCAGTTTTATCTGGACCTGCAATTAAAAATATCCAAGAATCATGCTTAGACGAAATTGTCATTACAGATACCATTCCTCTATCAGAAGCAGGCCGTCAATGCTCTAAAATTAGAGTCGTAAGCTTAGCAAGAATGCTTGCTCAAGCAATTAAACGTGTTAACTTCGAGCAGTCTGTTAGTTCTATGTTTACAGATTAAATGATTAGATGAATAAAGAGCGGCAATAGGATGCCGCTCTTGTTTTCATCTCCTGCATTAATCTCTTGAACCAACATACTTATCGTCAAAATATCGTCGCAATTTTGTTCTTAACGTTCCTCGACTAATTCCAAGCATAATTGCTGCACGTGATTGGTTATATTTACAATGTTCCATTACAGCTCTAAATAAAGGTGTTTCAATTTCTTCAAGAACAAACTGATACAAATCAACAGGTTCTGATCCTTTTAACTCAGAAAAATACTTTTGTACTGAATGAGTTACACTCGCAGCTAAAGATGCAGACTGTTCTCCAGCTTCGTTATTAATTGCTATCACGATTTTTGGCTCCTTTGTAAATTTAATTCTATTAATCAATTAATTAATAAAACCCATAACAAACTAGATAAATATAAGTTATGGGTTTTAATTTATAGTATTGTTTTTAAGTCATCAATATTGAAACATTTCTGCGGTGAGAGAATGTCCGTTTATTGAAAACTCACCCGAGGAAAGCTTTACTTCGATCGCATAATCTTGACCAACTGAAACAATAGCCCCTGTTTTAACCAATTGAGCGATTCGCTTCTCTGTTTCACTTTTAGCTTGATCATCAACATTCGCTTCTACAACAGCTGTTGATACTTCTGGTGTCGCAGAAGTTGATGGTGTTGTTTCAACAGCAGCAGCGCCAACGACTTGTGCTGGTTGACTCAACAATTTTTGTTTTTCTGCCTGAACAAAGATAAGATTTAATAAAGCACTTGGAACCTTAAGTTTGCCTTCGCCTTCAATTTTTTGGATTAATTGGAATGGGTTGCCTGCATCACCTTTAGGCAAAGTAATACGAAGTGAACCCACAACGGTACCCTCTGGAACGATAACATTTAATTCTGAAATTTCAAGCGCCGCACCCTGACCTAAAAGCTTAGGCAATTCTGGCAATACAGCAAGCGCTGCTTGATTACGCTCAGCGTCAGTACCGCGCTGAATTTCATTCATCTTTTGATTAATAGTAACTAAAGTCGGTGCGTCTATATTTTGAATCGAAAAACTGATCCGTCCAGGTCCATAGGTTTTATCATGAGAGAATATTTTTTCAAATGATGCATGAACTGTAGAATCAAATAGCCCTTCACGAATATCACTACTAGAGTTGGC
>CAMDJY010000190.1 GCA_945901145.1 Legionella genomosp. 1
AAGAACCGGTATGTTATGTTCGTAATTCTAGTTTAATTTCTTCAGAGGTTGATGATGACCTGGTGATGATAGATATCGACAAGGGTTCTTATTTTGGACTAAATGAAACAGCTAGGGCAATTTGGAACTTCTTAGAGGTTCCGAAACCATATGATGATATTTTAAATTACTTGTCTTCTCTATATTCTGTTAATTCAAGTGAATGCCAAGAAGATGTTGATGTTTTTCTGCAAGACATGCTCGCACATCAATTGGTTCAAGAAATTTGATGATGACTATCTATCATTATCATGTATTTGGCTTAAATATAGAAAGTGAACTAGAATTTCCTGAGCTTTTACCTAGGCGAGTAACTCATGGCGAGCATTCTGATATATTGATTCGCTGGCAACCTGTTGAAGTGCAAGGAATCGATCAACCAATTTTTAAAAATACGTTTTTACAAGCAAAAAAGAATTTATTATGGTTAAACATCAAAGATGTGGGGCGTTTTTTAATCGCTGATGGGTCTCAAATTGATATTGATCCAATAGAGCCAATTGATCTTGCTACGATTCGTTTGTTTTTATTAGGATCGTGTATGGGAGCTTTATTAATGCAACGAGACTTGTTCTTGTTGCACGGCAATACCATAAAAATTGGTGAGGCGTGTATTGCCTTTGTTGGTGATTCAGGGATTGGTAAATCGACTTTATCGGGTGCTTTTTTCAAGCGAGGTTATTCCATTTTAGCTGATGATGTCTGCGCGCTCGATGCAAACCTAAATGTTATTCCAAGTCTTCCACAGATTAAACTTTGGCAAGATGCGGCAATAAAACTAGGTATCGAAACCCAAGCGCTCAGAAAAGTGAGGGCTAATACGGATAAATATGCAATACCATTGGCAGACCAATTTTATGAAAGGCCTTTACCATTAAAGATTATCTATTGTCTGAATAAAAAATCATCATTGACGGTTCATCTCCAGTCTGTTGTTGGACTTGATAAAATAAAAGCATTACAACAAAATAGTTATCGCTATTTTTATCTCAGAGGCTTGGAAAAAGAAGCGATGCACATTAATCAATGTATCCATGTCTCCCAACAGGTCGATCTGGTGAGTATTTCTCGCCCTGAAGATGGATTTGAATTGGATGCATTAGTCGATAAGATTGAATTAGATTTGAGCAGTCGTTTGTTGGCACCGAGCGGGTCGTTTTAGTACCGTATAAACAAGATCTTTTTTGTATTCCGATAAACATAGCGAATAACCCAAAGTGGATAAATCATATAGTACATAAAAGATAGGGATTTAGGAAAATCAACATAGGGAAATACTTCATCGATTTTTAAAAAATCACTGGAAATGGCTTTAATCTTTTTACCAGGATTAGCTAATTTGAACAGATAATAGCGATGGATCATAAACATTTTTGGATTTTTTAAAGCATCGCTCATTTCATAATCATTTTGAATAAATAAGCTGGCTAAGTTTGCAAGCTTTTGGCCGCGCAGGCTTGATTGTTCAATCCAAGGTTTAACTGCTTGGATTTTAAATAAATTAAATACTAAGATTAAGGCTTGTTCAACGAGCGCGACGCTCTGTATCTGCTCGGCCAATTCAAATATTTTAGATAAATTAATCTGCTTATTCTGAATAAATAATGCAATATCTTGAAGCCAACGGAGTCGAATCCAGGCATGAATCGCTCCGTGGATGATCAAATATAAAAAATGGTAGTGATCCTCTAGGCTCATCACGGGCTCGCCAAGTAAATCAATTGGTTTTACAGTGACTGCTGAAAATGGAAAAAAATGGGTGGTTAAATAATTTAATTTAAAATGCAGCTCGACTAATATCTGACGCTCGGGGTGGTAGAAGGCGATGTCATGTTTATTTTTAAAATGATATGTTTTTTTAAAGCCCTTTATTTCATAGATGGGATATTCTTGTTGATACCCGAGTGCATAGAGCAGATCAACTGCGACTTCATAGTGTTGTAGACTGACCCAAACATCGATATCGCGACAGGAGCGGGTATTGATGCCACCATATAAGTATTGATTAAGCACGGTTCCTTTTACAAAGCAATGTTCAATTTGGTGCATTTTAAATTGACGAGCGATACGTACAGTTTCGCCGGCGGTGCGAATAATACGAAGTTTATCTTGTGCGCAATGATCAGTAAGTTTTTTCTGCATGGATGATTCTAGATTTAGAACTTGGCGTATATGATAGATTTGATGCCAGACCCGATGTCGCAGGACAAACTTGTAAAAGATATCCCAATCTTCTGGTTGGATGTTAAAGGATTTTAAGTCTAATTGTGTAACTTTATTTTGTTCAAATAATAAAAGATTAAGAATTGTTGTGGTTGGATTTTTCATAATTCATGTTTTTTTGTTTGGCAATCTGGTGATTGTGGTATTTCTGTTTTTTTATCCCATTCATCTTCTGTGTATAAAAATAAGCTAAGTGCATGCAGCCCTGAGTTTAATTCTTCACGAACTAATTGGTGCACGAGTCGATGACGCTCGATTCTTTTTAGGGTATTAAATTGAGTTGAGACGAGAATTAATTTAAAATGCGTTTCTAGACCGCCACGGGCATGTTTTTGTGATTCGTCTTCAATAATGAGCGTCGATGGAAGGAGCGCTTCCGTAAGGATTGTATTTAAGCGTTGTTTTCTGGACATAATAAAAACACCAGTCATGAGATGTCTTAGTATAGAGATTAAGTTGTGTGTTTATCAAGGTTAGGTAGAAAAGAATATGGCACGTTATGTTGTATCAGCACTTTATAAATTTGTTGCATTAGATGCTTTTGAGCAATATCGGCAACCCTTGCTTGATTTGATGAGTCAACATCAAATTCGTGGTACTTTGTTGTTGGCGAAAGAGGGGATTAATGGCACGGTTTCTGGTACGCATGAAGCGATTGCTGCTTTGTATCAATGGTTTGCACTTGATCCTCTTTTTGAAAATTTGATGCATAAAGAGTCTCACTGTGAATATATGCCATTTCATCGAAGTAAAGTAAAATTAAAAAAAGAAATTGTGACTTTAGGCGTTGAAGATATAGACCCACGCCTGCACGCGGGTACTTATGTTAAGCCTCAAGATTGGAATCAACTGATTTCTGCAGATGATGTGCTTGTGGTCGATACACGTAATGATTATGAAGTACAAATTGGAACATTTAAAGGCGCGATTAATCCGAAAACAGCGACTTTTAGGGATTTTCCTGCGTTTGTTGAAGCACATTTAGATCCAAAAAAACATAAAAAAGTCGCCATGTTTTGTACGGGCGGGATTCGTTGTGAAAAATCAACAGCATTTTTAAAGAAAGTTGGTTTTGAGTCTGTGTATCATCTTGAGGGTGGAATTTTAAAATATCTTGAAGATATTCCAGAAGAACAATCGTTATGGCAAGGTGAGTGTTTTGTCTTCGACGAGCGCGTAGCGGTCAATCATGATT
>CAMDJY010000191.1 GCA_945901145.1 Legionella genomosp. 1
TAAAAATCACCCAGAGCCAGAATTTGACCATAGGTTAAACTTAACTCATTAGGGAGATGCAACAAGACGCCTTTGATGCCAGGCTCTGTCGCGTCAAATGCCAACTCAACTTCATTGCCAAGGACAATATGCTCAGGAGATGAATAATCAAAATTTGCAGCGTAACTCAAAGCACACAACACGCTCATGCAAAGCAAAAAAAACAAAACCTTGAGTCGGCAAGGATTCACCACACGATAAACAAACATTTAGCGAGATTCTATTTTCTTTTTTAATTTTAAACCTGGCTTAAAAGTAACCACTCGGCGTGCAGCCACGGGGACTAACTCACCTGTTTTAGGATTTCGACCCGGACGTTCAGACTTATCACGTAAAACAAAATTTCCAAAACCAGATAATTTAACCGAGTATCCCTGTGCTAATTTTGAACGAATGGCTTCGAAAAACTGTTCAACTAATGCTTTCGCATCTGTTTTATCCATTGCAACTTTTTCGCACAAGGCATCAACTAACATGGCTTTACTCAATGCATTCACGTTTAGTCCCTCAATATAATGTTTAATTTTCCTTCTAGTTCTATAAGTATAGCACTGATTATACTATTGATCTCCTCATCAACCAGTGTACGATGCTCATCTTGTAACGTCAAAGCAACTGCAATACTTTTTTTACCCTCAGGCAATGAATCGCCCTGATATTGATCAAACACATCAAAAGATTTTAATTGTGCCACAGGCACGATGGCTCGAACAACGCGCTCTACTTCAGCAACAGGCGTCGTCTCTGCCATCAATAATGATAAATCTCGACGAATTTGTGGATATTTAGAAATTTTTTGATATCTAACCGGTTCATAATCCAGCAGGGCGTGAATCGATATCTCAAATAATATCACGTCAGCAGTTAAATCAAGAGCATTCTGTAATTTTGGATGCAATCCCCCAACCCAACCAATCGGTTGATTGTTTAATAAAATTTGAGCTGTTTTTCCAGGATGCAACGCTGGATGCATGTCAGATACAAACGCAAGCGCATCAAAACAATGTAATTGCTTAAACAGTGCCTGTAAATCACCTTTTGCATCATAAAAATCGTAGGTACGTTTAGATTCATTCCAATTTAAAGCGCCCACATCGCCAGATAAAATACCACCAACCATTGTATGTTCTTGAATTTTTTGATCGGTACGTTCAAAAACAACTCCGGTCTCAAAACAGCGAATCGATGTTTGTTGACGATTCATATTATGAATTAACGTCGCAAGCAACCCTGGCCATAGCCCAAGACGCATTTCTGATAATTCAGAAGAAATTGGATTTAATAACCGCATCACCTCTCGATCTGAATAAAGTTCGCGCTGTAACTCTGGATCGATAAAACTATAACTAATCGCCTCATGATAGCCTCTGACTCTTAAAAAAGAAGCAATTTGGTCAACCCGTTTGAGTAATGGATGAATGCTGCCTGTTTTATTAGGAGCGTGAGCGACAGTCCCCTCGAGCTTGTCATAACCATATAATCGAATGACTTCTTCAACCAAATCTACTTCAAGCGTTAAATCAAAACGATACGAGGGCACCTGAATTATCCAGGGAGAACTGGTAGGATCAACGGTTAATCCAAGCGCACTGAAAATATTTAGCATTTCAGATTCAGCAATCGAAACACCAGTCATTTGTGCTACACGCTTTGGATGAAATGCAATATGTCGTGTTTTGGGAAGAGTGTTAACATCCACCACTTCAATGATTGGCCCCGCCTGTCCACCCGCGATGGATAAGATTAAAGCTGTCACCCGCTCTAAAGCGTGTCGATGCAAATCAGGATCGACCCCGCGCTCAAAGCGCTGCGATGATTCTGTGGAAAGACCATAACGTCGGCCAATACCAGTAATCGCCAATGGATTAAAATAAGCACTTTCAATTAAAATATCTGTCGTTTCGGCTTGCACTGCACTCTGCGCCCCGCCCATGATGCCAGCCATAGCAAGCGCTTTTTCTTCATCAGCAATCACCAACACCTGTTCAGTCAAACTCACAGTTTGTTGATTCAGCAATGTTAGGGATTCTTGGGCGCGTGCAAATCGTACCTGCAGCGGCCCTTGTAGGGTATTAAAATCAAAGGCATGCATGGGTTGGCCCAGCTCGATCATCACATAATTGACGATGTCAACAACCGGATGAATGCTTTGTAACCCCGCGCGTCTTAAGCGCTCTTTCATCCACACCGGTATTAAAGCCGCTGAATCAATGGCTTTAATCACGCGTAACGCATAAGCAGGGCACGCCTCTGGGGCATGAATGATTACTGTTTTTTCTATATCAATCGATGGGGAAATCGGCAGAATCGGCGTACGTGATAAAGGCAGGCGATTTAACGCACTGACTTCGCGTGCAACGCCAAGAACGCTAAAACAATCAGCACGATTGGGCGTTAAATCAATATCAAATACCACATCGTCTAGCTGTAAATAGTCACGAATATTGATGCCCACTGGGGCGTCTTCAGGCAGTTCAATAATCCCTTGAGATGTGTCTTGGAGCCCAAGTTCAGTCGTAGAACAGAGCATGCCTTGCGACAACTCGCCACGTAATTTTGATTCTTTGATGCGTAAACCACCTGGTAACTCAGCACCAATCATGGCTAATGCAACTTTTAAACCGGCGCGAACATTCGTCGCACCGCAAACAATCCGCAATGGTCGTTCAAGACCAGCGTCGACTTCGCACAAAGTTAATCGATCCGCTTGTGGATGTGGCGTAGTTTGCAACACGTGGGCCACAATGACTTGGGTAAACTGACCGGCTACGGGTGAAACATGATCAACCTCGAGCCCAGCAAACGTAAGCTGACTGGCTAAATTTTCACCATCTAATGCCGGAGCAACCCATTCTCGCAACCATGATTCACTGACTTTCATGCCTATGTTCCTAAAACTGTTTTAAAAAAGTAAGATCATTCTCAAACATCATACGCAAGTCATCGATGCCAAAATAAAGCATGGCCAGCCGATCCATACCCATACCGAAAGCCCACCCTTGATAATCATCCGGGGAAATATTGACCGATTTTAAGACATTTGGATGTACCATCCCGCACCCTAAAACCTCCAACCAACCGGTAAATTTACAAGATCGACAGCCAGTACCGCCACATTGAGTACATGCAATATCAACTTCTGCCGAAGGCTCGGTAAAAGGAAAATAAGATGCCCGAAATCGTACTTCAATAGTACGACCAAAAAACCTAGAAAAGAAATGCTGTAACACGCCTTTCAACTCCGCTAAATTTGCGTGTTGATCAATGCACAAACCTTCGACTTGATGAAACATAGGGGTGTGAGTCATATCTGACTCATAGCGATATACCCGGCCTGGTGCGATTAGGCGAAATGGCGGCTTTGACGTTTCCAT
>CAMDJY010000192.1 GCA_945901145.1 Legionella genomosp. 1
TACTTTTTTTTATCTGTTGGTTATTTTCAACGTTGTCAGCACTCTATTATATGGAAGCGCATCTATGGCAGTCTAATCCTCATGCGAATTTATTGAGTATGACTGGTAATTTTTTTGGGCCGACTGCAAAATTTATTGTTTGGGTGATATATTTAAGTTTACTTTATTCGTTGATGTGTACTTATTTATTGGCAGGATCAAGTTGGGTGATTGAATCAGTGCATATGCTCACACATGTGTTGCTTGGTAAAGTTTTAAGCATGTTTATTTTTATTTTGTTGATTGGTTTATTTATATTTTCAGGCATTCGCGCCGTCGATCGAATTAATCGATTGATGTCGTTCGGTTTAGTGTTGAGCTTTATCGTGATTTTATCGCTACTTTTGCCCCGCACAACAGTTTCTATTTTATTCGATAAAGCTCAGCATATACAGGCTATGCCAGGTGCATTGCCTCTGCTAATCACCGCTTTTGGATATAGTATTATTGTCCCATCACTCAATGCATATTTTGATAAACAAGCATTTTTATTGCAAAAGACGATTATCATTGGCAGCTTATTGACGCTTTTTGTGTATTTGCTTTGGCAAGTCGTCACTTTTGGTAATATTCCCTATCTTGGTCCATCTGGTTTGCAGATGATTGCTCAAAGCCAGGACAACGGGACTGAAGTTGCAAATTCGTTAATTTATTTCGCAAAAGATCCACGCTTAAGTATTGCATTAACGTTATTTGCAATTTTTGCTGTGATTACCTCTTTTTTGGGGGTATCGATGGCGTTGTATCATGCGCTCGCTGATGGCTTGAATATGCAGCGGTATCGATTTTCAGAGATTTTGGTTCTCGTGCTAACCTATCTGCCACCTATTTTATTTTTACTCATGATTCCAACAGGATTTAGCCAAATTTTAAGTTGGGCAGGGGCGTTGGTGGCTTTACTCATGGGGTTGTTGCCTGTAGCAATGGTTTGGAAAGGTCGCTATGTTGATGCACTAACAGGTTACCGTGTTTATGGTGGCAAAATTGGTTTAAGTCTTGTGGCTTTATTTTTTATTGTGGTCGTGATTGCCGAGTTTACGCGATGATGACGGTGAGCTTATATAAAAGCTGCAACCGAGGCCATTAATAAAAACCCAATAATCACAAAACTAAAATCGCTGAGATTACAGCAGCGCTCAACCATCACGCATCGCTCCAGTCCATGTAATGTTCCTAAATACAGGAAGGTTCCAGCTGAAATTGACATTAAAATAGGATCAATCAAGGAGTTGGTTGAAACATCATGTCCAAAAGTCCAGCCAATCCAAATGCCGAGTGGCGTCATAAAAGCAAAAATCAAAAAGAAGGTGATGCTTTTTCGATTATTAAGCGCGCTTTTATTCAGCTGAGATGCTATGGCTAAACTCTCTGCCCATTTATGGGTAATAATAGCAAGAAATAGCATGATGCGAGTCGGGAAATCGTGACTTAATCCTAAGGCAGTGCCCACAACGAGTGAGTGAATAGATAGCATAAACCAGGCCACGATGGCAAAAGCTGGATGTGTCACGTCATGGTGGTGGTATAGCTCCTTGCCTAAATGTTCAAACCATAAAAAGAGTAAGAAGGTAATGCCGGTGATGAGATAGGCAAATGGATAGATTAATCCGTGAGTTATAAATGACGCATTTGATTCAGGCAGCATATGTAAGAGTGCTGCACCGAGAAACACGCCTGTTGCCAGCGTTTCTCCGATGGGAAAATCGGCATGATGATGTGGTTTGGTAAAACGCTGCTTAAATGGAAACCAACCAGCAATTAAAATAATTGCAAACGCAACAAGCGCAAAAATTAAATTAAGATTACCGGCAGACATGAATTATTTTTCCTGATTCGATTGGAGCAGACATGGTATCAGAATGCATAGATAAATCAAAATAGTGCTTGGTGATTGGTTGATAATCTATAAGTCGCCATCTCAATTTTTTTCTCACGAAAGATGCGATCAATTTCGAAATTAATATCACTTTGGACCGTTGCTTTTTTATTCACATCTCGAATCAGGCAGGATAGCTTAAATGTCAGTGCCTGGTATTCAAGCGATTCTAATAATACGGTCGGTTTATTGCGTTCTGTTTTAATCACTTCTTGATGTTGATTGGCTATTGCTAACAAAGTATCACGGACTAAGATCGTGTCATTGCCGTAAGCCACATGAATGTTAAAACTCATGCGGCTGTGCTTATCTGAAAGGGTATAGTTTGTAATATTTTTGGTGATAAAGTCGGAGTTAGGAATAATCACTTCCTCATGACCCGCACTGATCAGCTGTGTTGAGCGTATATGAATTTTTTTGACCAATCCTTCGATGCCGTTGATACTAATCCTGTCGCCTGGTTTAATTGGCTTTTCGATTAAAATAATTAATCCTGAAACAAAATTATTAATAATATTCTGTAAGCCAAGCCCAATACCTACGGACAGTGCACTGGCAATCATGGCAAGCTCAGTAAAATTAAAACCTGCAATCAGCGCACCAAGTATGAGCGCGAGAGTAAAGCCAGTATAGGTGATAATTGAGGCAACTGTTGCCTGTGTTTCTAATTCGTCTTCGAATTGTTGGCGGCCGGTAATTTTAGTTGAGATAGCTCGCGCGATAAGATATACCAAACAAAAAAATAAAATACCTGCCAAAACCCGGGTCGGATAAAGCGTCGTATTAGCAAACTGGATACCGTGGATAAATTGATCATAAATACGCAGAGTAATTTGATTAGAAAACGCACTGAATTTGGCAATCCAAAATAAACTTAAAATAATAATTAAAAATTGAGTCGTTAGTTTTAAAATGAGAAACTCAGTGAGTAGTTGCCCTTTTTTATAGCCAAAATAATTTAAAACTCGCGCATGAACAGATGGATGATCTCTTAACAGTTTATAGATTTGTTCGATGCCATAAACAGAGACCATCATGCCAAAGGTAATAACTAAGACTTTAAGGCTCATCTATGATTCATCACTCTCCAAGAAGCTTCTCAGCTTTTCTGAGCGTGATGGGTGACGTAACTTACGTAAAGCTTTTGCTTCTATTTGACGAATACGCTCGCGTGTGACATCAAATTGCTTACCAACTTCCTCTAACGTATGGTCAGTGTTCATTTCGATTCCAAAACGCATGCGGAGTACTTTGGCTTCACGTGGCGTCAATGTTTCGAGTATTTCGAGTGTTGCTTCGCGTAATCCTTCTGTTGTGGCAGAATCAATCGGCGAATTCATATTATCATCTTGAATGAAGTCACCTAAATGCGAGTCATCATCATCGCCTACAGGGGTTTCCATGGAAATTGGCTCTTTTGCAATTTTTAGGACTTTGCGAATTTTATCTTCACTCAATTCCATTTTTTCAGCGAGCTCTTCTGGCG
>CAMDJY010000193.1 GCA_945901145.1 Legionella genomosp. 1
CCACAACGAGCGTAAGTCGACTTGCCTAAACAAATCGTCAAAATGTTACGTGGGATCTTAAAATATTCAATCGTGCGCGCAAGTGCAAACGAGTTCGGTGGTATGATGCAGACATCTGAACAAACATCTACGAAACTATTGGCATCAAACGCCTTAGGATCAACAATAGCAGAATTGATATTCGTAAAAATTTTAAACTCGTTGGCACAACGAACATCGTAGCCATAACTTGAAACCCCATAAGAAATTATTTTACCTTGCTCATTCTCACGCACCTGAGTATGAGCGAAAGGCGTAATCATTTGGTGCTCTACAGCCATGTGTTGTATCCATCGATCTGATTTAATTGACATGCTCAAATACCCCCGCTTTTTAATTAAAAATAAACACCAATTTGTATGAGTACAGTATCAGAGCCACCACCAGTACCAACTGTATTTTGATTCATGAGATTATTAGGCGCTGCACCGTTTGCAAATTGATCTCGATTAAAATCATAATCATGTCGATATTCCAGACTCTCAACAGTATCTTTCCAAATAGAAATATTGTAAACACCACTGATACGCTGAGCAGCTAAATTAAGTGCTAAAGTTTCTCTGGACCATTGATAACTCACCCCTACAGAAGAGGGTCGGTTAAAAGACATAAATGTCATCCCCGCCTCTAATTGAGCAGCTTGAGGTTTAGCCCCTACCCCATTAAAACTTAAATCACTTGCTCTAAATGCTTCCGTTGCACTCACCCACTCTGCAGTTAAATTATATCTGTCAAAACTAAAGCTTGCATGCACATCAATGCCAGGCGTTTTGCGTACATATTCATTGCCATTAGTGATTGAACCAAAGCCTCCAAAAGTTGTTTTTGGTACAGATCCAGTGCTTTGCATTCCCCCTGCATTCGTAAGAGAACTAATAAAACTAACACCGACTTCACCCGCAAATTGATGAAGCGTATACACGTAGCCTAAATTCACGCCACCAACGGCGGAGCTTCCTTGCGTAGTATCACCACTAAAACCATAAATCGCCGCAAAAGGCCCCGTCGGTGTCTGTGTTTTATAACCGAGAATAAACGGTCTATTTTTCGTGCGCGCCATCAGCATAGTTAAAGGGGCGCTCACCATTGCTGTAGAAAATCGCCCAAAAGGCACATAGATTTGACCTGCAGTAAAATAAAAAGGAGACTCATCTAAATCGCCGATATTCACAAAGCCCATATTTAAATTAAATGAAGAATTGGCAATACGTTGACCGCTCCAAGATGGTGGCGATGCGTCATAGGCAATTCCCATATAAGCTTCAACCTTATCATTCAATGAAGCAGCAACGTCTAATTCATTCGCGCCAAGCGTAACATCCCCTTGAGTCGGGCCAACATAGCGACGACCTAGGGTGGCAATAGGTTCTAGTTTGCCGCTAATCGTCGCAATGGGAAGACTCGGGAGCGGGTAATCCAAACGATCAAATGCACGATACAGGCGACGGCGTTGCTCCATTAATCGAATATCGCGATTAATGCTAGATATATTGACGATATAATCTGAACCATCAAATGCTGGCCTATCGCCTAAATACGGAGAGCTAACTACGGGCATCCCTGCAATATATGTGACTACATGGTTATCTGCAATTAATGCAGCCGGATAAAATTCTAACTGCTCCGGGTGTGCATCAAGTGAATGCACAGTAACTGGCGCATCATGAACTTGAGGTTTTTTAACATGTTTAGGGGTCGTATGTTGTAATTTTGACAGGCGTTTTTTTGAAGCATGAACCCGAACACGCTTATGATCAGAAGGTTTAAGCTTTTGCGTAAGTTCAGCAAGTTGATTTTGAAGTGCTTGGGTTTCTTGCTGTAATTGCAATACTTTTTTTTGCAAAACTACCTGATCATCTATTTCTGCATGTAGGCAAGAAACAAAAAAAAATATCAAAAAAAAAGAAAAAACTTGTTTCATACAACATTCTCCCGGCTATTATTTCCATATTTAAAAAGCCGAGTGATTATATCTATCAGTATGACTTTATACCATCAATTTTTCTGTAATAGTAAAATAAAAAAAAGCCACCGAACTAGGTGGCTTTTTAAGAAGTGTTTTATTGATTAAGCAACGTTACCTAACCATTTTAAACCGAAAAACAAGCCTTGAAGTCCAAAATCACCATTCACAACATCTGCTCCATTGCTTAATACAGAAGAAGTGACGTTGAAGTAGTTAATCCACATCCAACCTAAATCAAACGTTAAATCACCTTGTGCTAAAGCGTAATCATAAGTAACACCTAATTTCGCCTCAAGCTCTGGAGAAATCACTGTGTGAGAAGAGCTTTGGAATGAGTTATAAACCGGTAATACAGGCAACTGTGGACGTACTAAAGTTGAATATCTACTTGTCTTGCTTGTGCCCACAAGAACAGCACCAGCACCATTCGCATAAATACCTAAGCCATTACCCCAATCATAATTCAGGTCAGTCCCTAAACGAGGTCCGAAACCATTGTAAGTTGAGTCACTGGATAGGTAATTATTAAACGTTGATGAAACAGGATTTTGCAAAGTCAAAGAAGACGCATTAGCTAAACGTGCATACTCGACACCGCCATGGAAACGAATATTTTTAGTGTCGCCAAAATCAACACGTTGACCAAACTCAAGATTTACAGCATCCCATTTTGGATCAATTGACGCACGGCCCAATGAAGTCGCAGGCGAAGTTCCCCATGGGAAAGTATATGCGCCGCTTAAGGTTTTTTTAGCCGATTTATTAACATGATACCAATTCAAATTAGCATCACTACCTGTGTCATAATGGTAAGAACCTTCTATTTCAAAGCCCCACGCCCATTTGTTTGGATAGTTAATATATTTACCTGTTGGGTTTGCTGCGATGTAGTTGTATGCGCCTGATGTTGTTGCGGGCTCAAGATATAACGCTTTAGCACCGAAACCCCATGCTGTACTTTCGCAAGGAATAGTAACATTCACTGCGCTGCAAACAGGACCCATAGTACCGGAAAAGGCAACGCCACTACTTAGAGCAAGAACAGCAAGTGCTGTTTTTCTTAAATTTAACATACTTTTCTCCACTTTTTATTATTAATTTTCCATTATCACACATAAATACTACATACTTACTTATCAATCAATACCTATCTCTAAAAATAATTTTTTAGAACGATTATTGAATTATTAAGGCCGCCCACGTGATTGTCAATACATAATTTCGTAGAGGTTATCCTTTTTTTAACAAATTTTAATATTTTTTATAGAGAATTAATTGTAAATTATATTTTATTGCGCTTTAAAAGGAACTAAAATGACCAGTCGTGATTATTTTTCGGCCACACGATTTTTTAATCAGGGAACATCAGCA
>CAMDJY010000194.1 GCA_945901145.1 Legionella genomosp. 1
CCATGGCCCAATTGCCGCAAGCGGTTCAAGAGCAGGGGGTGTTTGTTCAGCAAAAATCGACTGCAATTTTACAATTTATTACTTTATATGCTGAACATGATGAATATGATGGTTTGTTTTTAAATAATTACGCAACGATTAATATGCAAAATGAATTAGCACGTTTACCTGGCGTAGGCAATGTGATGATTTATGGTGCGGGTAGTTATGCGATGCGTATTTGGCTAGACCCCAACAAAATGCAAGCTTATTCGCTCAATCCGAGTGACGTTTTAGATGCGATCAGCAAGCAAAATAAACAAATTTCTGCAGGACAGGTTGCCGCACCACCGACCAGTGGCAGTCAAGCGTATCAGTTTACTGTCAATGTCCCTGGGCAATTGGCGACTGCAGAAGAGTTTGCGAATATTATTATTAAAAATAAATCGACCCAATCAAATCAAGTATCCAATCTGAGCACAACCGCACAAATTGTCCGGATTCGTGATGTTGGTCGCGTGGAGCTTGGTTCATCAAATTACAATCAAATCGCCAAATTAAATGGTAAGCCGACGGCCGCGATTGGTATTTATCAATTACCTGGGGCAAATGCGCTTGATGTCGCCACAGAAGTTCGTAAAACCGTAGAAAAAATGTCAAAAAAATTCCCGCCCGGGTTAAAATATTCAATTCCTTTTGACACCACCATTTTTGTCAAAGCATCGATTGATGAAGTTTATATCACTATATTTGAAGCGGGTATTTTGGTTTTGTTGGTGATTTTAGTGTTTCTACAAAATGCGCGAGCAGTTTTGGTGCCCACAACAACTGTTCCGGTGACTATTATTGGTGCTTTTTTTGCGATGCTCTGCATGGGGTATTCGATTAATTTGCTGACCTTATTTGCTTTAGTCTTGGCAATTGGTATTGTCGTTGATGATGCAATTGTGATTGTTGAGGGGGTCTCGCACCATATTGAAAGCGGGCTTGCCCCTAAAGAGGCTTCAATTTTAGCAATGAAGGAATTACTCGGTCCAATTTTGAGTATTACCCTGGTCTTAATGGCTGTTTTTGTTCCTGCCGGATTTATGCCTGGATTAACCGGGGCGATGTATGCACAATTCGCGCTGGTGATTGCTGCAACTTCTTTGCTCAGCGCGCTCAATGCGATGACCTTAAAACCCATGCAGTGTGCCATGTGGTTGCGTCCTGTGGATCCGAATCGTACTAAAAATATTATTTTTCGTACGTTTGATAAAATTTATTATCCAGTCGAAGCTCGTTATGTGGGCTTTATCGATTTTTTATTGCATAGAAATCGTCTGGTCTCTTTGGTTGGGTTGATGTTAGTAATTTTGGCCATATTTGGGTTAAGTCGCGTCCCAACTGATTTTATTCCGATTGAAGATCAGGGCTATATGATGCTAAACGTTCAGCTTCCTGATGGTGCTTCTTTACAGCGCACGCAGGTCTTGTTGGACCAACTCACACAACAGGTGAAAAAAGTTCCTGGCGTTGATCAAGTGATTACGATTGATGGCATTTCTTTGTTAGATAATAGCGCAAGTTTATCCAATGGTGGCGCACTGTATATTATTTTTAAAGATTGGGACGAACGCGGTAGCAAACAAGGTTTGCTACAAATGTATCAGGCTTTGAATAAAATCGCACAAAGTACGTTGAGCGCAAAAGTGTTAGTGTTATTGCCACCGCCGATTCAAGGTTTAGGTCTTTCCGGTGGTTTCCAAATGCAATTAGAACTACAAGATGGAACTTTTGATTATCGTAAACTACAAGCCGCTACGGATCAGCTGATTGCAGATGCTAGTCAACAACCCTCAATTCAAAATATGATGACTTCTTTTCGTTCTGCAGTACCCCAAGTTTCTGCGCCGATTAATCGAACTAAAGCAGAATCTTTAGGGGTGAGTGTTGGTGATGCATCGGATGCTTTACAGACGTACCTTGGGTCTTCTTATGTCAATCTTTTTACAAAATTTGGTCAAGTTTTTCAAGTTTACGTGCAAGCGGACGCATTTTCACGGAGTCATGTTGATGATTTGCGTCATTATTATGTTCGCAATAATAGCGGTTCTATGGTGCCCTTGGGTACGCTGACTGATGTAACGCCAACTGTTGGGCCTTCGATTATTTCGCTTTATAATTTATATCCATCGAGTAATATTTATGGCTTGGTGTCGCAAGGGTATAGTTCAGGCCAAGCGATTGACTCGCTGGAAACGCTATCTAAACAGATACTCCCTGCTGGCATGTCTTATGAATGGACCAGCACTTCTTATCAGCAAAAGCTTGCGGGGAATACGAGTTATTATATTTTCTTGTTGTCACTGATTTTAGTGTATTTAATTTTAGCCGGTCAGTATGAAAATTGGGTGACACCGCTTTCGATTATTATCAGCGTGCCACTTGCATTGATTGGCACGGTTTCGATATTACTGCTTTTGGTATTTCCGAATAATATGTACACACAAATTGGTATTTTATTGTTGATAGCACTTTCCGCTAAAAATGCGATTTTGATCGTTGAGGTAGCGCGGGAGCAACGGGAGATTCATCACAAATCGATTATAGAGGCTGCAGCCTTCGGTGCTAAAACGCGTTTTCGCCCCATCTTAATGACCTCATTTGCATTTATTTTAGGTGTACTTCCTATGGTATTTGCAACCGGCGCAGGTGCGAATTCAAGGCGTTCAATTGGCATAGCCGCGTGCAGTGGCATGTTAGCGTCCACCTGTTTGGCGGTGGTGTTTGTTCCAGTTTTTTATGTATTACTGCAAACGTTTCAAGAAAAGCTCAAAGCTAAGAAAGCTCGATAGGGATTTTTTGATATTGGTGAAGAATAAAATTATTTTTAGGTGCTCTTTATTCTGTTATAATAGTTCAGCCTGACAATCAATGTTTTTTGAACCGATACCATTATTTTGGGACGTATTCTGCTGTCAGTGTTGTGCTATGTCGTTTTTGAAACGAAAAGCCTGAACTAACACGAGCTCGACCCACCTGAATCCCAGGGTTCAAATCATTTGGTTGTTGGGTTTTTATCTAAGCCGAAAAATTTCAAATTCTTAAATTAAGTATCAAAAAAGCCAGAGAGTTGGTCTGTCATTATCTAAGTAGTCTTTTATCTCATCTAAAATATCATTTTTAGCGTGATTAAAAAATAAAGATGATTTTCCTTCTTGCAATTGCCGAGTATTAAATAGCTCATAAAGGGGATGATGTGTAACCGTTTAATTAACCCCATCTTTCTGAGGCATGATGAGCTCAGGTATGCTTCTCATATTGTTTAACAGTTCAGGATCGATGTTGTATGGGAGCAGTTTTTCAAGTTTTTCGACCGTTTCGGCGCGATGAATATTGGCAAGTACG
>CAMDJY010000195.1 GCA_945901145.1 Legionella genomosp. 1
CCAGAGGCTGATAAACCAAAGCATAAAATAAATAAAAACTACACACTATGCCACCAATGATGAGCATCAAACGATCACGCTCACTGGCTTGCTTCCAAAATAGTTCAATTTTCTCTTTCATCCGCGAAGCTCCAAAACTGCAGCCACATGATTTTCTTGCGAAGACGCTTGTACTTGCGTCACTTTTAACTGAGCTTGTCTTAACCGATTTTCAAAACTTTCTAAACTAGCAAAATCGTCTGTCATCAGGTGAATAATCATGCTTTGCTTATGATATCTCAGCTGTTCGATTTTTAATTTTTTAGGGGAATCCTCAACAACAAGCGACAACCTGCCCAACACATACCAAAATTCACCTTGTTGACTAGATGATCCAGATTTAATGAGTTGCTCAATGCGAAACCGCGGGCTAATGACATCAGTCGCATTTGGAAAAAACTCCTGATATATCTGCGCGATTTTCCCATCAACCACATGATTTTGATAATTCAGACGATATAAGTTTAATGAATTCATCATGAGTATACTCATAAGCCACGCACCCAAACAAACAACACTGACAATGCTCCACCGGCCACGCATTGTTTGATGGGTGTCATGACGTAAATCACCTTGGCAAAGATTGATAAAAGTAGTATGTAAAAGACGTTGTGCAATAAATACCTCAGCCTCCCCTTCTAAAGAAACGCATTGTGAAGCACGAATCTCAGCTGAACTATTTTGAAACAAAAAACCTTGATAAGGCTCTGAATCATGATTTAAATAACCTTGTGCGAGCGCTGGGCTTAATGCACCTTTAAAAGTAGTCTGTGAAATTAATACACTATCCTGAAGTACCACGACTTCATTAGGATACAATGCAAACCAATCTATCGTCATTTGATCAAAATGGATACTCAGTTCACTCAACAATTGTAGCCAATGTAACAATTGCTGCTTATCAGCCACTAAAATCAGATATTGCCCTTGTTGATAATGTTGTTTGTCAAAAGCAAAATGCAGCTCTGATAGCGGCTGTGCAATAAATTCTTCTAAAGCATAAGGAATTGCCTCGCGCGCCTTACGCTCACCTAGCCAGGGTAAATTCAGTTGATGCATCCCGGTAAACATTGTGGGCACGATGACAATGGTGATGCTGTTGGCTTGCAGCGCTCGAATTTCCTCTGGCGCACGCTTTTCAAAGGGCGCATCAATCTCTCCGTTGACATCAAAACGCAAACACCAACACCCGGATGTATCAAGATGTTTTAGGAACAAAAAACAAGTTGCTCGTTGCTGCGTTTTCATGCGCCTGATTGATTTCCTTGCAAATTAACCCAGAGATTTTGCAACTGCATCGCAAGCAAATGTACAACAAGTGCATATTGCGGACTAGTATTGTACCGCGTAATCACATAAAAATTAGGGTACGCCATCCAATAAGCTTGTCCTGAATTCGTCGTTAATTCGATTAAACCTGCCTTATTCGGGCGATGGGATGGATGTCCCAAGGGTTTGATCCCGGCTCTGACTAAGCGAAGATATTCATAGTCTGCATGCTTCGCATTCATCTGTAATGTTTTATAGCGCGTACCCTGAAGATTGACGGGTTCTGCAACTAATTCATGCATTTTCCAACCGTGACGATGAAAATAATTTGCCACACTGCCAATCACATCCTGATCATCTTGCATTAAATTAGCATGACCTTTGCCTGTAGAATCAACCGCATAAAACCGATAACTACTCGGCATAAATTGCGGCTTACCCATAGCACCCGCATAAGAACCTTTGTATTCAGTCGGAGAGACAGCATGTTCTCGACAGAGTAACAAATACTCTTTCAGTTCTTTAGTGAAGAAATCAGAACGCTTTGGATAATAAAATGCCAAGGTTGTTAGAGCATCTAAGACACGATATTGTCCTTGATGTTTACCATAAAGGGTTTCTACGCCAATAATTGCAACAATTACTGGGGCAGGAACGCCATACTGTTTTTCAGCTTGGGCCAGTGTTTGACGATTATTTTTCCAAAATTCAAGTCCGGCTTTTAAGCGTTCAGGGGTTAAAAAAATAGATCGATAAACATCCCAAGTCTTTTTTTCATAAGGTTTTTCCATGGATTCAATAATTTGAGGCTGATACTGAGCCTGACGCAAAACGCTTGCTAATTCTGTTCGATTAAAGTGATATTGCTGAACCATTTGATTCATAAATTGCTGCGTTTTTTTTTCTTTTAGTAAAGCCGCGTCAGCAAATAATGGATTCCAACAGAATAAAATATAAAATCCAAACCAAAGCTGTCCCAATTTTTTCATCGCATTATCCTTTTACATATTTTTGCATGATTATGTCACGTTGTCCCATCTCGAACAACAGATGAATGATCGCCCTGAATTTCTCAAGAATCCCTATCCTAGCATCCAGAATTACGGTAGAATTCTAGGATTTTATGCATAGGTCTTGACTCAGTGAGCGATTTAACACACATCCGAAACTTCTCTATTATTGCGCATATTGATCATGGGAAATCAACGTTGGCGGATCGATTTATCCAGCACTGCGGTGGTCTATCTGTTCGCGAAATGGAAGCGCAAGTTTTAGATTCCATGGATATTGAACGTGAGCGTGGTATTACCATTAAAGCGCAAAGCGTTTCTTTAAATTATCTGGCTCAAAATGGAAAAACCTATTTACTTAATTTTATCGATACACCCGGCCATGTTGATTTCAGTTATGAAGTCTCGCGCTCACTTGCCGCTTGCGAAGGTGCATTACTCGTTGTTGATGCCGCCCAAGGTGTAGAAGCACAAACTGTCGCCGTGTGTTATACAGCAATTGATCAGTCGCTCATGGTACTGCCGGTTTTAAATAAAATTGACCTCCCGCAAGCCGAGCCGGAACGGGTTATTGGTGAAATTGAAGACATTATTGGTTTAGATGCACATGATGCCATTCGCACCAGTGCAAAAAGCGGACTAGGTGTTCAAGATGTTCTGGAAGCGATTATTGAAAAAATTCCGCCACCCGAGGGAAACTTAGACGCGCCATTAGAAGCCTTAATCATCGATTCTTGGTTTGATAGTTATTTAGGTGTTGTCTCTTTGGTTAGGATTTTTAACGGCACGTTGTGTAAAGGCGATAAAATGCGCGTAATGTCTACTGGACGCGCGTATGATGTCGGCCAAGTTGGTATTTTTACCCCCAAAAGAACGCCTGCCGATCGATTGCAAGCCGGTGAAGTCGGCTATGTAGTTGCGGGCATTAAAGAAATTCAAGGTGCACCTGTCGGCGACACATTAACGCTTGAAAAAAATCAATCACTCGCCGCACTTCCCGGATTTCAACGCGTCAAACCACA
>CAMDJY010000196.1 GCA_945901145.1 Legionella genomosp. 1
CAATCGATATGCTGCAGATGGAGAGCCAAATGATGATACCTTAGAAAAAGCAATATCAGCATTTAAATCCGGGAGAAAAAAAGAAGGCTCGTCAAATGAATAAATAGAACATGTCTCTTGATTCGCGAATGGGTGATTTAAAAGATTGGAATGTGTCGCATTAATTCCGAAGCCTATATTTTTGATAAGGTTGCAATTAGGTATAATACAATACCCTCCGTGGATAAGATGCGCGTAAACCATGCAAAATGCCCAAGTAGACGTATTGCTTCCATTGTGTATTGAGTCAAAAGAATGAATCCAAAAATTTCTAGATACTTTGGAAGGAATAATGCTATCAAATAAATTTTCATCAATAAATTGTTCATATTTTGGCAAGTTGGGCGTCCACAAAGCCCAAGTGCGTTTCCATGCTGCCCATCCCCAGCAAGCAAATAACCGGGAAAAATAATAGTCACCATCACCACGCTTGATTCCATTCTGCAAATTACATCCACTAATGCTCAAAACCCTTGCATCATTACGATATCGATCCAGCATAACCGTACAAAAGGTAAAAAATGATGGATTCGGAACGCAATCATACTCTAGAATAATACCCTCTTCTTCAGCATTGAAGAACCAGCTCAAAGCAGAAGACACCGCCATTTTCAAGCCAACATTAATTTCCAAAAAACGATAATGAACTTCACAGTCCCAATCCACTCTAGAGACAACATTTCTTGTTTTTGCGCACTCAGAAGCATCCTCTAAGTGGTTTAAGCGAGGGCCGTCAGCCGAAATGTATAATTTTTTAGGACGAACATCACGTATAACCTGAAATGTTTGAAAGGTTTTTTCAGGGTCTCTAAAAATTAGAAATAACAAGGGGGTTTCAAGTGACATTAGATCATTTCAGACTCAGGAAACATTTAAGAAATTAAGAAAATCAACAGGCATCAAGTTAATTGCATATCGTTAACAATCACAAGCCTCTGCATGCAAAATAAACAAAACTGATCTGAAAACTCCAGAACAGAAACCCTAAGATTAGAAGAGGGATTTTTTAAGCAAAGAGTAGTTTAAAACAGAATTAATTACTGGTTAAGCGCAATTACACGTTTAATAATAATGTTTGCAATATTTGTTACGCGCAAAAATTAACCAACCAAATAAATATTTAAATCCTGGATCATAAGAGGTAAAACGTGCAACCTTTGGCAAATCGAAATACGTCATAGTTATTAGCCATTAGAGATTTCTGTATGTAAAAAATAAATTTTTTACATGTAGCGATTTTACTCTACGGGCTCATTCGCAAGCTGGTATAACTTTTGACTTTTAAAGAAGCTGTAGCTATACAGACGAAAGCAGGCCTTATAGACCCATTAAATAAAAAATAGATTGCCCTGACCTAAAATACCTAAATCAATAAATGACCGTGGAAACAGTTGAATATTAAATGCTTCTTGTCGTTTACTCGTTGCTTACGTATTACCTTGAACTTCGATATAAATACATAGCATTATCTTTTGTCTAAAATCCAAAGAATAGGATGTAATTGAGTTTTCAAGTTCTAAAAGATTGATTTTTTCATTTTGAGTAAAAACAGCCATTCTGCCTACTAATTTTTCAAGTTTAGCAAAACGCTCAATTTCAACATAATGGCTTCTACCAACATAGTCATCTACTAGCAGAGTAAAATTGGCTTGATTATGCATATATTTTACAACCTTAAGCGCACAAGCGACTCTGAATCTGCCATCGATAAGGATCAAATCAGGCAAAAAAGAATTTATCTTGCCGACAGGTATAGACGAATATCTTTGCCACTTTTTGCATCTTAGTTTTGTTTTACTTGTAAATACGGGTTGCCCTCACTGTTTGGTAAGACCAATATCAGCATAATGAAAAACTTGTGAATTAGTATGCATGATGTTGCAATTTTTAAGTTTAGCTTTTAATGCTTTTATGAAATATTTATCTGAATCGATTGCGATAAAATCCTTGCCCAGCTTCGCAGCGATAAATGTTGAGCCTCCAACACCATATTCCAGATATTGTTTGCATAAGTAGAGTTGATTGATAAAATATTGCACACTTTGGGGATCAAAATGTGGCTCTGTTGGAACACAAAAACCTTTTATGCGCTGATGGTAAATAAATTTAAAAAAATTGAATAGTGCTGTGAATTTTTTTTTCATTAGAAATTAAGCTTGGCGCTCCCGCTGGAGTGGTGTTATTCGCTAGACTTTGCAACACTCTTTGAAGAGCATACAGACAAATGCATAAATAAACTGCAGAGAAGCCAATTGAAAAACTTTGCTTAATAAAAATGAGCCAAATTTTCTTAATTTGCAACTCAATGATTAAAGATTTTTATCTTAAGTGTGGGTTGTTAAAAGTGTTGCTAAACTGCAAGCTAAGGTAGCGATTTAGTGAGAGCTAATCCTTGAGATCAACTGGGACTCTGGTCACCGGGATCATGAATTTGGGGACTCCTGAAACTATCAAATCCACTGAGATGCATCTTGTTTCAGCTATTGAAAGACGCTAAACTAACGTAGCAAAAGACAATTCTTGATTGCTACAACCATGAAAGGACGCAAATGTATCGCAAAAAAACACAACGGAGATCTTTTAGTCGCGGAGTATCAACTGCCATATAAAGGCAAACTTGATCCTGGTAATCGTTGGATAAGTCTTGAGCAATTGGTGGCGTGACCAAGATAAGAAGATACCAATGCTATTCAATTCAGTACCAATATTGGGAACCTGCCAAAACGGTGCGAATGGAATTTAGAGCTATCTACAACAATGGGCATTTAGGCCTTAGCGTCAAGGAATCAGTTTTCCAGATTTAGGAGAACCTTTATCCTTAGTTTTTCTTTGGAATATATGCATATAGCAGTAAGTTGTAATCAACTAGTCAACAATGGTTTACATTCAAAACAATACTCTGTTGATGATCATAGGGAAATCAACAAGTTTGTGGTTCAACTTGGCAGGGAGATGCTTATTACGGCTACAATGGCTGAGGGGAATGGCGAACACAATCCAAGTAAAATAAACTATGAAATGAGGATTGTCTGGACCTCTATAGCTTGATCAAGCCTGCCATCTAGCTATAAGTAACGAGTGGGGCACGCTCAGCATTAACGCTTTATGTACCCATGCTGATTTTTCGAGGTGCACTAAAGTCGTATGCTTCATTGTAAAGTTTGTAGCTACCACCTTCAATGAAATTCAAAATTTTACAAGTAAGCTGAGCGTCAGATTCGTTGTCAATCTCATTCATAAAAT
>CAMDJY010000197.1 GCA_945901145.1 Legionella genomosp. 1
TGCATTCCAAGAAAACACAGAAGCAACATTGCTAAAATAAATAAGGATTATGAAAAGCATCCAATGCTTGTTCATAAAAACCCTAACCTAATAAAAATGGTGACCAGGCAGGTTCTTGAATATCACCCTCTCTGGGTGGTAACCTCAGATTGACGCGTCCATCTATCGAAACTAAACCAAGCACGCCTCTCTCTTGATAACGACTTGCATAAATCACCATACGACCATTCGGTGCAATCGAAGGTGACTCATCAGCTGGCGCATGCGTTAAAGGCGCAATCGTACCTTGTCCGACTTGCATAACCCCAATGTTAAAAGCACCATCATCCCGATGTAACATCACCATTTGTTGCTGATTGGGGGTGTAAGACGCTTTGGCATTATAATTACCTGTATACGTCATACGTGTCACTGCACCAGTAGCTAAATTCAGTTGATACACCTGTGGTGAGCCACCCCGCCCTGAAGTAAATAGTAATGAACGACCATCCGGTGAATAATGAGGCTCAGTATCAATCGCATCGCCAAAAGTGACTTGCTTCATTAAACCTGAAGATAAATCAACTGTATAAATCTTAGGCGTACCTCCCTTGGAAAGCACCACTGCTAATTGACGACCATCAGGTGACCACGCCGGGGCGCCATTAATGCCTGGAAAATCTGTCAACAAACGTCTTTGGCCAGTACCCACCGCAACCGTAAAAATTTGCGCACGTTTTTTTTCAAATGAGACATAAGCAATTTGACGACCATCGGGTGACCATGCAGGAGACATAATAGGATCAGTAGAGATCAGCAGGCTTTGCGGATAACTTCCGTCCATATCCGCAACTTCCAGTGAATACCTTGCGCGCCCACCCATGCGCTGTACCAAAATATAAGCAATACGCGTTGAAAAAACACCACGGTCCCCAGTCAATTTTTGATACACCTCATCGCTTACATGATGCGCAAGCCTTCGTAAAGAACGTTCATCAACTTGATAATCTTTTGCAAGTAACGGCCGACCACGCAATGCAACATCGCTTAACTCTACGTGCACGTCATACCGATTACCACCCAGTGGCCGCACACTTCCCGTTAAAATACTATCAGCGCCCAAACGTTGCCAAGCATCAAAACCGGGATGAGCCTGGGATGAGGCAATAATTTTAAATTGTCCTGAAAGACCAAGATCATGCTGAATCACATCGTTGAAAGCTATTGATTGCGACGCATCACCAAAACGATCAATCCCAATTGGTAAAGCACGATTCATGCCTTGGGTTAACTCGAGATTCAGTGCAGAAAAAACTGTACTTGATAGCAATAAACAACCGATTGTTATGATACGTCGCATCACAATATTACCTCTTATAAAAATTAAAACTGCTGCACATTTTCAGGTCGAACGGTTAAGCTAATATCTCTAAATAAATTAAACATCTCTGGATCATTAGGAACTGGTAGAGGGGATGCTTTATAAATCGCTGCTTGTGCTGAACGATCTAATACTGAGTTCCCACTACTACGCACTAAACTCACTTCAAGCACTGTCCCATTGGGCGCTAATCGAATTCTAAATTGGCTCGACAAACGACTATCAACATGATCCGGTAAAATCCATTGTTGACTAATCGAATGAATGATCAAAGCTTTATACCGATCCACAACGCCTGCAATCTTAGCATTTTTTGCATTTTTTGCAGCATCATCTAGAGTTTTTTGTCGAGCGGCTTCTGCGGCTGCTTGTTGGCGCTGCAATGCCTGCTCTTCGAGTTTTTTGGCCTGCAGTGCCGCTAATGATTTTTCTTCTTGTTCTTTTTGCTTTTGCAGCTGACGCTGTTTTTCTTGTAAAGCCTGCAATTGTTGTTTTTCTACTTCTTGTTGCTTCGCGAGTTGCTGGAGGCGCTTTTTTTCCTCTTCTAATTGTTTTTTCTGTGCCAACGCTAATTTATTTGCCTCAGCTTTTAAACGGGCAACACGCTGCTGTTCTTCAAGACGCTTCTTGCGCGCGGTTTCTGCTTGCATGGCAAGTGCTTTTTGTCGATTGGACTCTGCAAGTGCAGCTTCGGCCCGTTCTGACTTAAGCCGATTAACCACTGCGGCAACATCCTTTGCATCAACGCTCACTGCCTGAATCGCCTGCGGTGGTGGCGATGCATGGGATACTTCAGCACTGCTGCTGATCTCCAGGGCAGGTTGCTCTGCGGTTTGATCCCACATTAAAAATATAGCAATAAGCACATGCAAGGATAGCGCAATACCTAAAAAAAACCGATAACTTCGTTGTTCAATCATGCGAGGGTACCTCTGGTATGTCATTCGAATCGGTCACCAGACCAACTTGTTCGGCACCCGCCTGTTTCAAAAGACCCATGGCAATCACAACTTTCCCATAAGGAACGCCTTGATCCCCTTTTACTAATAAATTTAATGTTTCTTTTGCTTCACGAGCGAGCGTCAATTCCGCTGCGACCCGAACCATCAACGCTTGAGGCTCCATCGGCATACCTGGATTAGAACTGATATTTAAGTAATAAGCACCATCTTTATCAACCGATACAATAACCGGTTCCCGATCTGCTGATTTCACAGAATCACTTGCGGTTTTAGGCAAATCAACCATCACACCCTGAGTTAACATCGGTGCTGTAATCATAAAAATAACCAGTAACACCAGCATCACGTCAATATAAGGAACGACGTTAATATCTGACATTGGACGCGTACGAATTGATTTTTTCTTAATCATATACTATCCCTTGTTTGATGAATTCATTTGCTGTTCAATCAAGGTCACAAATTCTTCCTGGAATAAATCATAGCGATCTAATAAACTATTTGCACGCGTGCTGTAACGATTAAACGCAATGACGGCTGGAATCGCAGTAAACAGGCCAAGTGCCGTCGCCACCAACGCCTCAGATATACCTGGAGCAACCATGGCAATTGTCGCCTGTTGTGCTTGTCCTAAAGCCTGAAAAGAAGTCATAATACCCCAAACTGTGCCAAACAAACCGACATAAGGTGCGATTGAGCCTACTGATGCGAAAAAAGGCAAGTGTTGCTCTAATTGCAGAGATTGCTTCGCATGACTAATTTGCATGACACGCTGGATGGGGTCAAAAGCAATATTGCCAGAGGGTCGAATTCTTAAAAATTCTTTAAAACCCGCATGAAAAATCGAAGCAATGCCTTCGCGCTCTTCAATTTTGCTATCAATATCAGCATACAACATACTTAAATCAGAGCTACCCCAGAAACGTCGGATAAACACATCATACTGCAGTTGTTTTT
>CAMDJY010000198.1 GCA_945901145.1 Legionella genomosp. 1
AACATCAAAACATTGAACAACATCCCTATCCAACACATCCAAATTTTTCAATGAATCAATTGCAAGAGCTATTAGATTATTGCCGGCAACACCAGAGCACAGACCCCTACTGGATCATCCAAACCATTGAATCGTTGTTAATCCAATTACCCCTACCAAACACGCTCAACGACATAGACAAACCCATCGCTTTTTACTCAGATATCATTGAAAATCCAGAGCGACTCAAAGAAATGATGTCGACTCTGCGCGAATTAAGCAATGTCTATCAACAGACGGTAGAAGCCACCGTCGGGGCGAATACACTACCGACAACACTCATCACTCATGCCAGTTTTTTAGCGATATACGACTACTTAGACACACAACAGGCCATCCATAACAATACCCCTAAAATCCATGATCCAATAAGTTTAAAGCTAGCTATATTTGTCAATGGACTCAAGTTCAGTCCCCATATCGCATGCCATGACCCCCGATATGATCTAAGATTTATTCAGCTCGTTGATCTCTACGTCGAATCAGAAATAACACGCTGCCAAAACGTTGACATGGGAACTTATTATACAAGCATTCTAAACTCAGAGCCTGAACTCAAAACAGAAATTCTGCGTCTCTATAACGAGTCTTCTTCAAAACCAGCTGAAAATCAAGAAAAATTGTTAATTAAGCAGGATTATCGTGAACTATATTTTTTGTGCAATCACTTAAGTATTAACACAACAGCTAACACATTAGAAATTAAAGCACCGTTCGATCAAGAGAAATTTATCCCGCTGAATGAAAAAATCAAACACGCACTTGCTGCTGAAAAATTTTTAGTACAGTCCACGAATCTATTATATAAATTAAATAATAATTCTAATCTCACTCCTGGAATAAAATTCGAGACATATGACTCTTTTAGTTTTATTTCTGCTGTAAAATTAGCAAAATTCACTTGGACAGGCAACCAGCCCAAAGAAAATAGTTATATTTTTAAACTTCAGTATAACTCGCAAATCAAGGCTTTGTTGGCTGATATTCCCACATATAACAAACTATACAATGAAAAAAACTCTAACAAAATACAAATTGAGGAGACTGATTTAATTCAGCGTGATCTTTATCATTTACGTACGATTAAATCTTGCCAAGTTCAGCTCACCATCGATTATTTTATTTCTTCCCTCGACTTATTGTTAGATAGCGACAATATTCAAGATTATGTTCATGCGAATTTCATGGAGCCTGGCGCCTTAACTTGGTTACTTGAAAATCATAAAGCTGAATTTTTAACATCATTTGAGGCCTTCATCCAAAAAGGGCTAGCACAATCCATCGACCAACAAGGTCAGACAACGGCTAACTATCTTTATTTTCTAGAGTTAAGTGTATTGATTAATCGCTATATCTCCCAGTATGAGACTCTCAAACAAACGCCAACAGACTCAGCTCGACTCATGTTAGATCATGAACGTATTCAACAAGGCCTAAAAACAAATAATCCCAAACTGCTCTCAACATTACATCACATGCGTTTTATGAATCTGATGACTCAGCTGAAAACTCAAAATCAAGCCTTAACAACCTCTAGCCTCAGCGATACCATCAGCTCATTTTTATATATGCAACAAAATCAACAGGACAAAAGTCAATCCACTATCCTGAAAACCTATGAATTTAAACACCTTGAACGTCAATGTGCAGATATCTTAACTACATACCACACCAACGCGCCGGAGCAACTCCAGCAAATCGTATTAGAAGAACTGTGCAAGCTATTAAAACTAGAAAAATCCGACTACGAACTTGATAACAATTATCCAAACTATACTTTGAAGCATCTAAAATCACCCCTATTTTATACATTAAACTTACAAAAAGGCCAAATATTTAACGAAAATCATCTGAGATTGTCCAGCATGCCTTTGGCCCTGCAAAACAACCCCATATTAAAACATTTACGCATCAATCTAGAATCGCTCTGTTTTATCTCTCAAGACGAAAAGAGCATTGAATGGGAAGATGGTTCTGTCAGGGTCCGAGTAGAAGACACCCAAGCCCAACAATATAAACTGGAGTCTGTCGAAAAACAATGGGAAATCAATCAGCAAAAAGACTGGTTTAGATATAAGCCAAATGGACAATTTTATTTGCCAGAACCCTTTAAAGACGCCAGTGCTGACTTTTGGCAAAACGATAAAAATGCTTTCATCGCACAAAATAACAAACCCTTATTTTATAAAAAGGAATATAATGATATTGAACAGCTAGACGCAGACAATCAACCTAATGGTCGATTTTTAAAACCAGTCAGCACGTTAACAGCAACATTCAATGCATTTGAAGATCCCAAATTTATTCAGGCAACACAGACAAAAACACCGCCTAATAAAGCATATATTTTTCTGCAACGCTACGGGCTTGAATTCCAAAAACAAGGTGACAGCATTCAATTAGAAACCACAGGGGAAACGTTAGTCAAACTCGAAGAACCACCATTTAAACCAGAAGTTGCTCAAATCATTTTATGTGATTCAGAAAACAACCATCGATGTCTTGTGCCGGTGCAGCCATTTTATCTTAACCCAAAAACATCACAAACCGAGGGACATCTCTACCAATTTACCCATGATATCAGTGGCGTGATTGCTCAAGAAAAACTTAAAAGTGTAAGCTACGGAGACTGGTGGATTTATCATCACGCAGAGAACACAATCAGCTACACGCTCAATGACGCAGGTGAACCAGAAGCACATAATGCAGCTGAAGCATTATATTTAGCTTACCTTTATCTAGCCACCCATGAACCCGAAAAAGCCTGGAATACTTTAAACACCATCCAACAAAAATTCCCATTACAAGGCAGCGAACAAGAACTTATGTACTTAAATTGGATCACGCATGCGCTGCCTGGTATGCTCGCAGAAACCACTGAAAAAGCATCGATCCAAACCCCTGCTGTTAACGCATGTCAACTCAAAGCCCTTGCAATATTTACGGATTTTTTAAACGATAGACACACACTCAATCTTCCTAACATCGACAGGATAGACCAAACACATCTCAATGGAAAATATAGAGTCATCCAATTAAAAGACCTCAACAATTTTTATAACAAATTAAATCATACCATCCAAACTCAATATGAAAATTATATTTATAAACTACGCGACCATCGGCGCGAAAAATTTACGTTGAGTGACGCAGAAAGTACGAGTCTGCTGCGTTATTATGATAAAAAAAATGAGCAACCCAATGGCACATTAAGTTACGAATGGCGCCGC
>CAMDJY010000199.1 GCA_945901145.1 Legionella genomosp. 1
ACTTTAGATAAATGGCTTGAGCATTTCACATCATAAACAATAGTCGCGCCTGGGTTGGTTTTTAAAACACTGCGTGAATAAAGCATCATCAAACGATCTGGCCATATCGTCTCACCTAGGTTAGTAACTACGCCTAATCGATCTGCATCTCCATCAAAAGCCAAGCCTAAGTCTGCTTGATGCGCAAATACTGCTGCTTTCAAATCAAGCAAATTTGCTTCAACAGTGGGATCTGGATGATGGTTTGGAAAACGTCCATCGACATCACAATAGAGCTCTATTACCTCACACCCTAATTGACGAATGACATCAGGAATCACAGGACCTGCAATACCATTTCCGCAATCAATAACAACCTTTAAAGGACGTTTTAAAACAATGTCACGCGTGATACGATGAATATATTCATCAATAATATTGAGATTTTGAGCTTTACCCAAGCCTTGAATAACATCATTATTACGCGCTAAATCGTATAAAATAGCAATATCTTCATGGGCAAGTGTCTTACCAGCAAGCACCATCTTAATGCCATTGTAATCAGCAGGATTATGGCTACCAGTCACCATTAACCCACTATCAATTGACGTTTCGCATGTAGCATAGTACATCACAGGAGTTGCGACAGCCCCTAAATCCACAACATGAATGCCACTGTCTAATAATCCTTGTTTTAACGCGGTAGACAAGCTTTCACTGCTTAGTCGACCATCTCGTGCCAATAAAATGTCTTGACGATTAAGTGCTTTTAAGCGACAAGCAAGCGCTTGACCAATAGTATAAAACGCATTTTCATTCAATTGTGTTGGAATAATGCCACGGATATCATAAGCGCGAAATACACCAGATTCCACTGCGCAATGCTGATATTGACTGTTGTTTATCATTTATACTCTCCCCGTGCTACCAAAACCACTCTGTCCTCGATCCGTTTGTGTAAATGAATCAACAATTAAAAAATCAGCTTGAACAATTGGCAGAAAAACTAATTGCGCAATCCTGTCACCACAATGTACCGTAAAATGCTCCTGACCACGATTCCAACAAGAAATTTTTAATTCACCTTGATAATCAGAATCAATTAATCCTACAAGATTACCGAGAACGATACCTTGCTTATGTCCCAATCCGGATCGCGGTAAGATCACAGCAGCAATATTCGGATCAGCAATATACATAGCAATGCCTGTCGGCAATAATACTGATTCTTGCGGTGCAATTTGTATCGGCGCGTCAATACAAACCCGTAAATCCATCCCAGCTGACCCAACGGTTGCATAACTAGGAACATCTATACTTTGTCCGACACGTTGATCTAGAATTTTAATTTGAATTTGCATCTATCTTTTTTTCCTGAATTAATTTTTTTTGCATCCCATTGTGAAGGCTTGTTGCAATAATTGCAATTAAATAACCTGCCAGACGCACTTTATGCATTTTAGAAAGTGTTTGGATTGTTTCCGCGGTAAAAATAATGACTTCATTCTCTTCTTGATCAAATCCTCTGTGGTCGCCCACCCAATTTGCAATCAACATATCTGGTTTTTTATGCTTAAATTTTTCTTGAGCATGATGCATTAAATCATGCGTTTCTGCTGCAAACCCAACAACATAAGATGCTTTCTGACTAGTAACAACATGAGATAAAATATCGGGATTAGGGATTAATTGCAGCGCCAATTCATGATCTTTTTGCTTTTTTATTTTTCTAAACGTAGGTGATTCAATATGAAAATCGGCAACAGCCGCTGCACCAATAAAAATACTTGATGCCCTTGCGTCTAAAGTCTCCATCACCGCAGTGTACATCTCTTGTGCGCTAGTCACAGCAATGACTTCACAGCCACTCGGATAAGCTAAATGGGTTGGGCCTGTAATCAGTGTTACTTCAGCGCCAGCGCATAAAGCCGCCCGTGCAAGTGCATATCCCATTTTCCCAGAACTATAGTTACTCATATAACGTACTGGATCGATCCCTTCTCGCGTGGGACCTGCAGTAATCACCACATGATGACCTTGCAGTTGCGGACCAACTTGGTGCAATCGTAACGCATCGACAATATCTTGAACATCAACCATCCGGCCCAAGCCATACTCTCCACAAGCCTGTTCGCCAACATCAGGCCCTATAAACATCACTCCGCGTTGCTTTAACAGGATAAAATTTGCTTGTGTCGCCGCATGACGCCACATACTTTGGTTCATACTCGGACAAATCAATATTGGAACTTCAACGACTAAAGCCAAGGTAGATAATAAATCATCGGCTAAACCATGGGCTATTTTCGCCATACAATGCGCTGTCGCAGGAGCTATGATTAAATAATCAGCCCATCTCGCTAAAGCAATATGTCCCATCGCATGCTCAGCCTCTGTATCTAAAAGATCAATACTCACAGGATGACCGCTAAGTGCCTGAAAACTTAGAGGAGTCATAAATTGCGTAGCAGATTCAGTCATCACCACCCGAACCTCTGCACCGAGCTTACGAAGAGCACGAATTAGATAAGCTGTCTTATACACAGCAACGCCGCCAGTCACACCTAACAGAATCTTTTGGCCTGCAAAATCTTTTAAATTATCAGCTTGGTCCAATTTGAATTCCTCTTAAATTCTTCAACGCTTGCCTCGCAGAGATACGGTCTTTGACATTGGATTTAGTACATTTTTCGATGACAGGGCTAAAAAAACCAGCTCGAGGATGTAAAGTTCTACTAGGGCGTTCTCCTGTAGCTATTTCCCACAAGGTCACACCAGCACTAAATACATCAGAACCCAATTCACAACAATCAGTTTTATCTAACATCGCCCGCACAATTTCTGGAGCAGCATGGTATCGCGAGCCACCAAAGGTCCCATGATGCCACCTCAAACAAAATGTACCAATCATAGGAATTGAGATTTGATCCATCTGGCGCGCATTGCCAAAATCACAAAGCTTAACCATTATATTTGGATCGTCTTCCAGCGTGTTAACTAACAGATTATCCGATTTTATATCTTGATGAACAATCGGCTGCTGAAAAAAAAGTGAAAAATATCCTGAGTTCAAACTAAAATGATGTAGATAATCAATTGCTTCAAACATTTGAATGGCTATTAATAATTTTGTTTTCCATGACAAATTTGGATTTTTATCTAATAAATGACGAACTGATCCAGCCATTAGTTCCATAAAAATAATTGGAAGATCCATCAAATTGATAAAATCAACTGTATATCTGCTCGAATTGAGTTTTTTTAAAAAATTAACCTCACGCTCATT
>CAMDJY010000200.1 GCA_945901145.1 Legionella genomosp. 1
AGCCAGTGACACGCATGAGCTGTAAATAGTCAACTACGATCAAACCTAACGACCCCTGTTCTTTGACTAAACGTCGTGCACGAGCACGTAATTCAGTTGGACTCAACGCTGGCGTATCATCTATAAACAAGGGCGCTTCAGAAAGCATATGTACCGCGGAAGTAATTCGGGGCCAATCATTATCATTTAATTTTCCTGTCCGTAATCGATGCTGATCCAACCGCCCCAACGAGGACATCATCCGCATAGCAAGCGCATCTGCTGGCATCTCCATGGAAAACACCAAAACCGGCTGACTCGATTTAATCGCAACATGTTCGGCCATATTCATTGCTAAAGTGGTTTTACCCATGGAAGGACGACCGGCGACAATAATTAAATCGGCTGGTTGCAGTCCGGTGGTGAGTTGATCTAAATCGGTTAATCCCGTTGGTAACCCGGTTACAGATTCACCACTATGATACAACGAATCAATTTTTTCGACCGTGCGCACTAGAATAGATTTAATCGCTTGCGGCCCGCCTTCTTGAGCCGTCTGCTCGGCAATAGCAAACACTCGTGTTTCTGCAAAATCTAATAATTCTGACAACAACCGATCACCAGGATGATACGCCGAATCGGCAATATCACCTGCGACACTAATGAGTTGACGTTGGACGGATTTTTCACGAACAATATCCGCATAAGCAGAGATATTAGCAACACTCGGTGTATTATTCGCCAACTCAAATAGATAAGCTTCGCCGCCGGCATCATCTAAAGTATTTGCAGATTTTAAAGCATCAAGGACCGTGACGACATCAAAAGGTTGATTTTTTCGCGCTAAGCTTAAAATCGCTCGATATAAAATTCGATGTTCCATGCGATAAAAATCAGCCTCACATAACCGATCGGCCACTTTCTCCCAAGCTTGATTATCAAGCATGAAACCACCAATAATCGACTGCTCGGCCTCTACAGAATGAGGAGGCCGTTTAATATGCTCAGTTGATTTTTTCTGCACATTTTTTTCTAACATCATTTTAACAACTATCCTTTAGCATGCACCCAAATTTGAGTTCGCCCGACGGCGGGAATACCAATATAACCACGTACGTATAATTTATCTTCTTTTAAAGTAATTTTAACACGATAAATTTTACCTGTTTGTGGATCGATTAAGCGGCCACCAATCCATGTGTTATCAGCATCTTCTTTTAAGCCCCAAATAAAACTCAAACCTTGAATCGGCTTATTTTTAAATTCACCAGGACAAGCAGCACAAGTTTCTGGATCTCCTGGTTGCAAATAACGACGGACAATAGTCCCCTGCAACTCTCCATTGACGATTGCAAATTCAACATCAGCCCGTTTCTCTCCGGTAACATCATCAATCGTTGTCCACCGACCGAAAGGAGAAGCTGCATTAACAATTGGTAAATAACACACGAAGCCCAATATTAAAACCAAAAAGATTCTCATCATCGCCTCCACCTGAGTTATTCTTACTTATTTATACTAGTTGATTTATTGCAAGAAAGAAAATACTCCGCGAAGCCCCTGTTTTTGTAAGATCATTTTTGCATGATCCGTGTTAACTTTATTCTTAAAAGGACCCATTTTAACGAGATAGCGTTTCTTATAAGACTCAACAAAAACTCTTGCTGGTGTTAATTTGGCTAATTTTGTCCGTAATGCCCTTGCCGAGGCGGGTGATGCAAACGCACCTGCCTGCAAATAGTATTGAGCAACATGAGATTGACCGGGCGTATTCATTTTTAAAGCTTCAACTTCAACCAAAGCAGTGCCTTTGGGAAATAAACCCAGTTTAACTGCAGCACCGTATGATAAATCTAGAATTCGATTGCTATGAAATGGCCCTCTGTCGTTGACTTTAACAATTGCAGCATAACCATTACTTAAATTTTTTACACGTATATACGTCGGTAACGGTAAGGTTTTGTGCGCCGCGGTTAAAGCATACATATCATAATTTTCACCGCTCGAGGTTTTTTTTGCATGAAATTTAGTGCCATACCACGAAGCAAGCCCACGCGCCCGGTATCCATGTGCAGTCGTCATCACTTGATATTGATGACCATTCACCCGATAACTATCTGGATTACCATATCGACTCAATGGTTCATTTTTTGGTTTTATTTCTTTAAATTTTGTAGGCACTGGGCCTGATGGTGCACCATCTTTCACCGTTTTAGAAGCCGAGCGAACTGGCGTACGTGTTTCATGCACAAAATGATGTTGTTGACAGCTACTCATCAAAAAAAAGAATAAAATCACCCAAAATCGCATGCACTGCCTTATCAAAAATAAAAACAAGTATAATGAGATACGCAGGATTGTCCAGATCAGACCTAGTCATTGTTCTACCTCAACATAAAACACCAAAAAATCTTATTTTACTATTGGACGTCTTTTCTGTAATTTAATAAAACAATATATTCATAAAAAGAATAAACTAGCTATAATATAGATATTATAAGCATCTTTTTACAATCTTAAATAAGGTCTTTGAGAAATGATGACTGCACATACAGCCTTGATTTTACTAGGCATGATACTCGGCTATACAAACCAAGAAAATGGCCTTTGTCGGGGTGTAACATTAAGATTCTTAGAAGCTTGCCTTCTTGGAGAACAAGAAAAATTTATCCGACGCATTAATACAATAGCTCAGACAAAAAATTTAGATGTATTGATTCAAAAAGCCAAAGAAAAGGTCAAACAACATAAAACAATAACGTCTAAAGAACAAGAATTGATTGATATTCTTGCTTTCTATGACAGCCTTTTTCTATATCAGAGCCCCTTTAGTTATATACAAATATTTCATGAATTTATGACTCAAAAAGACATAGACCGCATATCAAACCTAGCTTGCTCAGACGCAATCCAAGCAGAAAATGGACTGGCAACGATTTATTCTGCACCAAATAGCTACACGAAGAATAGAATAAAAGACTATCTACAAGATATTGAAAATATCATTTCAAAAAACGCCATCTCTGTGGAGAATCGCTTAGGCATACTCTTATCTAATGGAGATCATGCTATTGGTCTTTTTTATCAAGCGGAGTCTTGCACATGGATTTTGATGGATATTAATCAATGGCCTCCTTTTCAATGTATATCAAATGCTGCATCTCAAAATAAAACACCATCAGTGTTTAGTACACTTTGGTCTCTTTTTGAAATTTCAAATAATCCAATTGATTTAATATCCGAAAAAATCATGTTGGGGTTTAAAGCGCATGCTTATGT
>CAMDJY010000201.1 GCA_945901145.1 Legionella genomosp. 1
TGCAGCAAAACACTGGTTATCCATGCGTGAAATAGGCGTATATACCAAGATTTCACAAGGCATTTATAGTATTATATGGCCGACATTGTTGTGTATTCTGGTTGGTATCATCACAATCTATGATTCAACTCGCTTCATAAGTTATCATGATGCATTATGTAAAACAATCTTCATCGGACTCGCCTCACTGACAGTACCGCATTGGATACTCGTTGAAATTTATGGCAGAACCAGATTTTGATAAAACGATCGCACGACATCTTGGTCAGAAAATGGAAAACGCATTTTTCCAATTTCTTGATAATCCTCATGTCCTTTACCCGCAATCAGAATTAAATCATCTGGGTGGGCCATGTGTAAAGTTTTATATATCGCGTGTTTTCGATCTGGATCAATCGTTTTTATCTGGCTTGAGTTGAGGCCTTGAACAATATCATCAATAATCGTCAGTGGCTCTTCAGTGCGTGGATTATCGCTGGTAATGACAAGATGATTGGCATAACGACTGGCAATCTCACCCATCATCGGACGTTTCGTTTTATCCCGATCTCCGCCACAACCAAAGACTACATGTAACTCACGTTGTTTCAATTGTTCAAGCGTTAATAAAACATTTGCTAATGCATCAGGTGTATGCGCGTAGTCAATAATTACACAGGGGTTTTCATGCACAATTTCCATGCGACCTGGAGATGGTTTTAATTCGCGCATGACGTCAACCACTTGTTGAGACGAAAAACCTGCCGCCAATAAACTTCCGATCACAGCTAGGCTATTATAAATATTAAATAAACCAATGAGTTTCACCTGAACTGAAAAACACCCCCAAGGTGAAGTTACAGTAAAACTTGTCCCCCGCATCGTCATCACAATGTCTGCTGCACGCACATCACAAGCCGTATCAATCCCGTAAGTCAATATGTTACATTCACCCCGAGCTTGCTCTGACATGATAGCTCCATAAGCATCATCGGCATTAATAATCGCCCATTTTAAAGTTGGCATGGCAAACAATAAAGCTTTTGCTTCGGCATATCCTTGCATGGTTTTATGATAATCTAAATGTTCATGCGTTAAATTAGTAAAAATCGCTTGCGTAAACTCTATGCCCGCAACCCGACCTTGAGCGAGGGCATGGGAAGAGACTTCCATGCACATAACCTCGGTGCCTCGCAATTTAGATTCATAAAAAAAGTGCTGCAAAGCAAGCGGCTCTGGAGTTGTGTGCTTGATAGGCTTAATATCAGCTACGGGCCCCTGACCTAATGTCCCAAGATAAGCTGATGTCAGGCCTAGACGTTCATAAGCTTGGGCTAATTGATAAGCAATCGTTGTTTTGCCATTAGTACCAGTGACACCAGTCACTGAAAAACATCGCGTGGGCTCGCCATAAAAGCGGCTGGCAATCAAGCCCCGTTTCATGGATAAATCCACGATTGGAATACAGATAGCATCTGCGTTATCTTCAGGATGCAAAATATCAGGAGGTAAGTTAGCAGGCTCATACAACACCGCTGCTGCCCCTTTTGCCAAGGCATCAGCGATAAACGCCCGTCCATCAACAACATGCCCAGGGTATGCTAAAAATAAATCGCCTGGTTTAACCAAGCGACTATCATGCTGCAGATTTAGAATATTACAATCGGTATTTAATACCATCCAGGGGGCGAGCAACGTACTTAATTTCATCAATATCTAACTCACAGGTTGATCAGGTTCTATGTCTAAAATTCTTAATGATGCACCCATCACCTTAGAAAATAAAGGGGCAGCGACTTGAGTTGCATAATAACTTGATAAACTGGGTTCATTAATCACCACGGCAACCACTAAGCGTGGTTTTGAAACTGGAGCGATGCCAACGAAACTCGCGATATAGCGTCGCTCACTATAGCCATTTTTTCCGGCAATCCGCGCCGTACCGGTTTTTCCGGCAACTCGATATCCTGGCACTTTAGCCGTCACCCCAGTACCAGCATTAACAACATATTCTAACATTTCTAATACTTGATTTGAAATCTCCGGTTTTAATACTGGCACTCCTAAATCATCGCCCGAATAATGCAATAAACGAATCGGATAAAGTTGACCTTGATGTGCAAAGATAGAATACATTTTTGCCAATTGTAACGTAGTCACAGTAAGCCCGTACCCAAAACTTAAAGTCGCCAGCACAAATGGATTCGCATCTTTGGCATTAACAATCGAACCATCACTTTCCCCTGGATAACCACTTTCAGTGCGCACACCAACCCCGCATCGAATTAAAGCATTGATCAATTGTTCAGGGGGACTGCTAAGCGCCATTTTACTAACACCTACATTACTAGAATGTTGTAACACGCCACGCACATCTAACACACCATAATTATGAATATCTCGAATCGTGCGGCCATGAACAACCATCCAACTAGGATTAGTATCAATGACCGTATCTGGCTTATACATACCGCTTTCTAGAGCACTGGCAATGGTAAAAGGCTTGATCACAGAACCTGGTTCAAAAGTATCTGTAATCGCTTTATTCCGGTAAGTATCCAGAGTATAACGACCGCGTGCATTGGGATTAAACGAAGGTAAATTAGCAACAGCTAAAAGTTCGCCGGTCTCGGTATCTAAAACCACGACAGACCCTGATTTTGCTTTAAATTTTGTCAACGTTTCTTGAAGTTCATGGTAGGCAAAAAATTGAATGCGTCGATCGATACTGATTTGTAAATTTTTACCCGGACGTGGCTCTTGAATCACGCCAAGATCATCGATCACGCGTCCAGTTCTATCTTTTAACACCCGTTGTTTGCCTGGAATACCCAATAACCAATCTTGGTAAGCCAGTTCCAGTCCTTCTATCCCATTATCATCAATGTTGGTAAACCCAATCAATTGCGCCATACTTTCTGCATCAGGATAATAGCGTTTAAATTCCTGTTGAAAATTTAGCCCAGGAATGTGTAATGCTTCAATTTTTTGAGCGGTCATCGGTGGTAATTGACGCTTTAAATACACAAATCCCCGTTTATGCACGGATTGAATATAAGAAGATAACTGGCGAGGTCGCATATTTAAAAACTTAGCAAGTTTATGGAGTTGTTGTTCGTCCGGGTGAAATAATTTTGGATTGACCCATAATGACTGAACTGGCGTACTGACTGCAAGCGGTGCACCGTTTCTATCTAAAATCATGCCTCGAAATGCAGGAATATCTAAAACACGCAGGCTTCTAGCATTACCCTGCCCTTGCAAAAAATCTCGGTC
>CAMDJY010000202.1 GCA_945901145.1 Legionella genomosp. 1
AGTGAAGCTTATTTGATTGAAGATGGTCGTGTGACGCGTCCAGTGAAAGGGGCGACTTTGATTGGCAATGGTCCAGATGTCATGAAAAAAATCAGCATGATTGGCAATGATTTACAACTTGATCCAGGTATCGGTGTTTGTGGAAAAGATGGTCAGTCTGTTCCTGTAGGCGTTGGCCAACCCACTTTGAAAATTGATTCGATCACTGTGGGCGGCACTGGAGTTTGAAATTTGCCTTGATATTTTGACAGAATATGTCTAAATTTGGGTTGTTATTTTGACTTTTATAGAAGATATGCAATGCATAGAGATCTTGAAAACGAGCTCATTCGTTGGAAAAATGCAAAAGACCATATGCCTTTGTTGCTTCGTGGGGCTAGGCAAGTGGGGAAAACGCACTTAGCAACCACGTTTGCAAGAGCGCACTTTGAAACAGTGCTTGTGATTAATTTTGAGAAAGAGGAAAAATATAAATTAGCCTTTGAATCGCTTGATCCCAATGAGATTCTTAATCGTCTTTACTTGCAAAGTGGTCAGAGAATTATGCCAGGCAAGAGCTTATTATTTTTAGATGAGATTCAAGAGTGCACCCAAGCACTGAAAGCCTTGCGTTATTTTAAAGAAGATATGCCAGAATTACATGTTATTGCTGCTGGCTCATTACTGGAGTTTGCGCTCAATAATGATAAAATGCGCATGCCTGTTGGGCGAGTTGAGTCTTTATTCCTAAAGCCGTTATCGTTCTATGAATACCTAACTGCGCTTGACTTACAACATTTACGTGATTATTTAAGCCAAGTTACATTAACCACAGGCATTGAGCCCATTGTTCATGAAGAATTGTGTAGTCATTTACGCAGTTATTTTTTTATTGGCGGATTACCCGATGTGGTGAATGAATATCTAACTTCACGAAATTTAGAACGTGTACAAGCCAAGCAGCTTAATTTAGTTCAAAGTTATCGTGACGATTTTGGTAAATACGCGAGTAAAACTAAACATCAGTATATGCAAAAAATATTAAAAGAAGCACCTGGATTGATTGGCGAAAAATTTATCTATAGTCGAATTGATCCAGATATAGGTTCACGAGAAATCAAAGATGCACTTGGATACTTAATTGAGGCGGGTTTACTTTATAAAGTTAACCACACTAATGCCAGCGGCTTACCTCTGAGCGCATTAATGCATGAGAAACATTTCAAAATCATTTTTTTAGATATTGGTTTAGCAAATGCAACGAGTCAATTATCACCGGAGCTTTTTTTACAAAAAAACTTAATGCTCATTAATCGTGGGGCACAAGCTGAACAGTTTGCAGGCGAAGAACTTTTGGCGTATCGCAAGCCCTATATGCAAAGTGAGCTTTTTTATTGGGATCGACAACGCCCAAGTAGTAGTGCTGAGGTTGATTATGTGATCAATATCAATGAGCACATTATACCGATTGAAATTAAAGCAGGAAAAACGGGTAGTTTGCGTTCTTTGCAACTTTTTTTAAATGAAAAAAACTATACCCTTGGGATTCGTCTGTCTTTAAAACCACTTGAAATCAATCATCGCATACTATCGGTGCCTCTTTATATGATTTCTGAAATTCCAAGAATATTAAACGAACTAAAATTTGTTTAAGCTTTCTAAGAAAATCTCCTGATCGCCAATGCGGCCTCGATCGGGATGTTCTAATAAAATGCTTGCGGCGATGGTATATTGGTGATTTTCCTCAGCACAGAAATCAATAATTTCTCCGATTTCTTGAGTGCCATCGATGCTCATGATTTTCAAACCGGATTGTAAAGGAGTTTTAGTTGTGATGGTGAATTGTTTGAGAGTATGTTTTAAAGTTGCTCGGTAATGCGTACGTGCGATAATTTCTTGGCCGCGATAACAGCCTTTGTCAAAACTTAAATAATCTGTTTTATGTAAATCTAAACGATGAGGTAAAAAGAGCCCGCTGGATTCTGGATAAATTTCGACATGTCCTTCTTGAAGTCTTTGTTTATGCCATGCGAATGAGCCCTGGAGTTGCTGCGCTTGAATAAAAGGATTTTTTAGTGCATCTTGGTGAATTGAAGGAATCATAAGCACATAACTTTGATGACCCACATGATAACATAGGCCGCGTTCATCAAAAATCACGCCATGCTTTTCGTGAGGTAATGTCCAATCAAAAGGCATTAAATCTTGTGTTTGGTTTAATTTAAATCCAAATATACTGTGTGTGCTTGGCGCTAGGGTGACACGGGAAAATGCTGCGGGTTTGCTTAAGATTTTTTGGGTTAATTGCTGTAAATCATGTGGCAAAACTAAAAACAAATGGTTCCAGGCCAAGATATCCATTAAAGCAATGATGCGTCCTTGAAGATTACACAGAGCGCCTGATTGCATGTTTTGCGGGGTTAGCTTGCGAATATCTGCGCTCTGTTGGCCTTGAAGAAAATCTCGGCCGTGGTCACCTTTAACTTCTAAAGCGGTTAAATACGATAAATCAAATAGAATATTATGATCAGCAGATGTAACGTCAAACCCTTTTTGATCAAAAAATGTATAGTTTCTCTGATTGATTGTAATAAAAGATGTAGGTTTCATCATCGATTGATTGCTGTAGATTAGCTGCTTAGTATACCATATACGGATAGAATTGTCTTTTTTAGGTAATCAATGTTGTGACTGTGCCTTCACATGCAAAATTAATTTGGAACTGTCGACGCGGGATGTTAGAGCTTGATTTGGTGCTGGCGCGATTTATTGAACAGCATATGAAGCATCTTAATGATCAGCAATTATGTGTTTTTGAACGTTTATTAAATTATCCGGACCCAGATTTATATGCTTATTTGATGGGCCAGAGTCTACCGGATGATGAGGAAATCAAACAATTTGTTGCCTATATTCGAACTGACCATTCCGTTTAGACGCTCTAAAGATTATCAACGTCTTGTTGCGTTCATCGTTTTTCTGGCTATGATTAGTTTATGGCAATCATCATGCCCTGGATGGCTTGCATCTTGTACCAGCTTAGGCTTAATTTTTTATGGAATTAATTTACTATGTCTGGCACGGCCTTATCGTGAATATTGTACGCTCCAATATCAATCTTATGCTTGGTATTTACATCAAAAAAATGCAGAAATATTACGCTTTGAGACAGTAAGCATTCAATATGATATTGGTTTCATTTTACGACTTGAGTTAAAAAATAAAGATAGAACTTGTTTGTTGATTTTATTTCAAGATCAACTAACCTCGGCA
>CAMDJY010000203.1 GCA_945901145.1 Legionella genomosp. 1
TATGGGGGAGGAGATCACGCACACAGAGGATGCTTTAACTTAAAGACAGCGGTATTATCAGTTGTAAAAAACAAGGGGAAAACAAGCCATGACATTCAAACAGGGCTGTTCAGGTAATCCACACGGTAGGCCGAAGGGTGCGCTAAGCAAGCGCACTCAACTTTCAAAGCTATTAGAGCCTCGTGCTGTTGAACTGGTTGAAAAAATGATTGAGCTTGCATTGGATGGTGATGTGCAGGCTCTGCGGCTTTGTATTGAGCGACTGATACCAAAGATAGATCAACAACGGATTGTTGCTGTTATGCCCGATCTAAGTGCTCTTGAAACGTCAAAAATTATACCCGAGATATTAAAATCGCTTGCTGGCCAAGAAATTAGCGTACCTGAGATTAAAAGTCTTATGGATATTTTTACTGTACATGATGAAGCAGTGCATAAAGAGAATAAACGATATGAAAAACTGGAAATCACTACGAAAGATCCAATAGAGGCCGCTAGGCAATATCAACAGATAATGCTAAACAGCCACGTGTAAGGGAGTTCCCATTGTCAGCAATCTTGCTGCAAGTCTCGTATTACTCAAGTACTTATACCTTGAGAGTTACGCGTACATCATTTGAACGCCAACTACTTCTTTAGGCGCCAATACGACTCCACAAATATCTACTATGCGCTCAAAAAAATCACAATACCCTTCCGGATAATCCGGATTAATGGCCTCATTTTTATCATGACGTTCGACAGCCCATTGAAGTGCTGCTCTAAGGTCTTCAGAAGAAAAGCCGCATTTTAGCAGACGCTCTAAGCCTGATTTCAAAGTTGACTTATCACTTTCATTCTCAAGTTTCGGCGAAATAATATTATCAAAATAGGTTATGACTGGGTAAGAAGAGTATGGTTTTTTCCATAGCGTAAATAAACTATCATTCTTACTTTGTTGCTTAGTGGATTTATCATTAGGCTGTAAAGTAGGTTGATGCGAAATCTCGGATGGTTGTCTTACATAAGACAGCCAGTAGCCATCATTGCGTGATAAATAAGAAATATCTGCTATTCGATTAAAAAGAGAGTCATACTGTTCTGAAACAATTAAAGTAGGCATCGAATCATGTCGACGCTTGGCCCAAACTAGGGCTTCTTTGAGAGTTTTGGCAGAAAACCCAAGATGGATTTGTTCTTCAAGTGCAGATCGGATGTGTAAGTTATCTTGTTCGGTTAACATAGGTGAGATAAAAGAATCGTAATATGTCATGGTTTCGCTTGGTTGACTCATTGAATCAATTAAAACGCTAGTAGTTTGCGAAAGCCCTTTTTGATAGCTTCCCATAATAGATAATACGCCAGCAATAATCAGGGCTGCTCCAACGAACAATCCTATCCCACTTGCTATGCTAAACATTGGAATAAAAACAGCAGAACTAATCAAAGCAGCAATACCGATAAGTGTTAATATTATTCCTATATATCTAAAAGCTGGTGACTCATGGCCAGACAAGTATTTAGTTAATTGTTGTATATTATGGAGGCTATTTTGAAACTCTAGGCTTGTTGCATTACCTCTTGAGTCAAATAAATATTCAGCGTGTCCTAAAATTTGCTCCAACTAAAAAATAATTTGTGGATTTTTTTTATTTTGACGATAAAGATCAGCTATCTTTATTAACAATTCTTGACTATTTTGAGTTAAATTTCCCCAAAGAAAAGAATTGTTTTTCTCTTTTAGATAACTATCTAATTTTTTCTTAAATCCTTCGGTAAGCTGAAACTCAATATAAGCAGTTCGCTTTGTCATAGAATCATCGGTTTCTAAGTGCTCAACAAAAGATACTTGAGCAAAGTTTGTCATCTTATAATCTTTCATAACAACCCCCAAATAAATTGGTTAAAAAATTTACATTATACCGTTTTTTGCTTTTTATTCAATCAATTTTTATTTGGAAACATATAATCTACCTTTTAGTGATGCTCGATCAAGTAATGGTACTAATTGTTTTACCTTTCCAACTATCACCTGGCAGTTGGCTAATAATTCGTTCTTGCACATGGGCCACATCATCAATAGGATGATAGTCAGCTATGTTATGTCCAGGTGGAAGTAACGGAAAAATATCATTGACGAACGCTTCATCATTTAATTTACCCGCCAAATTGGCTTCAAACTCTGCACGCGATACTTTAGTTTGATCAAAAGCCATGTACTGGTGGAACGATTGCAACATTTTGCCTATATCTAACTCAGGAAATTTTTTCAAAATAATCACGAGATCAAATAAATCACGTCCCTTTTTACGTTGGTATAGTGCGCGTAATTTAGTCGCCAGCAACTCTTCCAGATGAAATGTTGTGATCATGGTTTGTTGCGAAAACCACAGGCTTTTTATTGCAAATGCTTTTTCTGTGAACCCCAAAATAGCAAAATGTTCACGAGTGTTAATTTCAACTTTTAATCGCATGGGGGTGATGGGTTGGCTTTCGGAGTCAAAACGATACACCAACGTGGCACGGCCCTTATTGCTTTTCCAACGAGGCTCACCTAGCCATGGATTTAACTGTGCGCGTAGTGCTTCCAGAATTGGTCCAATGGGGCCTTCTGTGATTTGAACTAAATCGATGTCCTCTGAATAGCGCGCTGCGGGCTGAACAAATAGCTTATGCAGAGCGGTACCACCGCGGAACGCCAATGCGCTCGCCAGCAATGAGTGTGAGAATATTTCAATGATTGCTCGTGACAACACGAGGTCTTGCTCAACTTGTGCTTCACTTGACCATGGAGCAAACTGTTGCCATTCGGTAATAAACGCTTGTGGAATCATATATCGCTCTCAATCTCTTCATTTACATATAAATGCCAATTCAAATTTTTAGGCGCAGTTCTATAGGGCTTATCTGCGCGTAATGGGATAAAGCGGGGGCTATGCTCGTTAATCCAATTTTTGATCAAAGCAAGAATGTCTTCTCTGGCCTCAACGATTTCTAATAAATACCCCATGCGTTGCAAATAGGGTAACTCCAAGCTTTCCGTTGCTAGTAATTGGGTAAAGCGTGTGAGATCAAACTTTTCTTGTAGCTCACTTAATATTGTTGCAACGTGATTTAAGTAACCGGCAGACTTTACATAACGCACCAGATCAAATGCTGTCATCTCAGGCGTAGAGACGTTCATATACCCTGTGGGCGTTTTAAGCTGCTGATAGCTTATCGCAGGAATATTTTGTTTAATTAAACACTGTAGTCGTGTGCGACCCG
>CAMDJY010000204.1 GCA_945901145.1 Legionella genomosp. 1
CATCAGTGCAATTCACATGCCAGCAGATAATCTCAAACGCATAGAGCCCTACAAAAATAAACCACTCATTATTGTCTGCGCCAACGGGTTGCAATCCAACAAACTCGCAACGAAACTTCGCAAACAAGGATTCACCCAACCCATGATACTTAATGGCGGCATGAGCGCTTGGCAAGCAGCAAATTTGCCAGTCGTGAAAGGCAAAAAATAATTTTTTAACTTAGAACCTAGGAATAATCATGACCAACGAAATAGAACAGCAAGCAACACCCGCGGAAGCGCAATTCATGATTCAACGTATTTACATCAAAAACCTATCTTTCGAAACCGTAAATACTCCCGAATGCTTCCAACAGCAATGGGAACCGGAATTATCATTAGATATTAACACGCGTCATAATCAAATTGATCAAGGCATTTATGAAGTAATTTTAAGCATCACGACCACAGTAAAAAATAAACAAACAACAGCGTTCTTAATCGAAGTTGAACAAGCAGGCATTTTTACCATTCAAGGTGCGCCTATTGAGCAACTCGACCATATTCTTGGTAGCTTTTGCCCAAGCATTTTATTCCCTTATGCTCGCGAAGCCATCACCACAGAGGTTATGCGTGGCAGCTTTCCGCAACTGGTATTGGCACCAATTAATTTTGATGCACTTTATCTGCAACAAAAAGAAGCAAAACAGAAAGCTAAAACTGAAACAACACATTAATAGAATATTATATCAATGAATACCATATCCCTTGCAATTTTCGGCGCAGGTTCTTGGGGAACTGCAGTTGCGATTCACCTCGCAGCAAGCGGGCATCGCGTGCTGCTTTGGGGACGCGATGCAGAACATATGCAAAACCTAACGGACCATCGTGAAAATCGGCGCTATTTGCCAGGGATTCCATTCCCCGACACCCTGATCCCCACTGCCAATTTGGCTCAGTGCGTTCAAGAAGCAGAACACATCATCATCGCTGTACCCTCCCATGCATTTGCAGAAACTCTAAGTCTATTGCCCAAATTAAAACATGGTCTTTCTTGGATTACTAAAGGTATTGACCCCAAAAGCCACTGCCTATTAAGTGAACTTGTGGCCTCACGTTTTGGCAAAGACTTTCCAATTGCCGTGATTTCAGGGCCTTCGTTTGCTAATGAAGTCGCCCGTCATTTACCAACAGCATTAGTCGTCTCAGGAAATAATGAACGCTATTCACATACAATACGCGATGTCTTCCAACAAAAAACCGTCCGCGTTTATTTGAACTCAGATTACGTAGGTGTACAAATCTGCGGGGCTGTAAAAAATGTTTTAGCGATTGCCTGTGGCATCAGTGATGGTCTGATGTACGGCGCCAATGCTAAAGCCGCATTAATTACCCGTGGTTTATCTGAAATGTCGCGTCTAGGTCATGCCTTTCATGCACAAGAAAAAACCTTTATGGGGTTAGCCGGTCTCGGTGATTTAGTTCTAACGTGTACGGACAACCAATCACGTAACCGTCGTTTTGGTCTTTTACTAGGACAAGGGATCTCAATTGATGATGCGAAAATCCAGATTGGTCAAGTGATTGAAGGCATTTATAATGCAAAACAAGTATGCACCCTTGCTGCAATGAAACACATAGAACTCCCCATCTGCTATCAAGTCAATGCGCTCATTCAAGGCGACATTACCCCTCAAGAGGCAGCAATCCAGCTGATGCAAAGACCTTTACAATCAGAAGAATAGTCTTCTTTTAATTGTGCATCATCCATGATCAACTTGCCAGGGTGGATTTGAGAAATAATCAACAGGATTCATGACCCAAATGCCATCATGATAAAATGATCGTTCTAATCCCAAGACAATTTGAATTGCACGAATAGGTTGTAGCTTTGATGCATAGTATTTTAAACTGGGTGAGATCGTTGTGTCGTTCATTTTGACTTCAATTAAATCGGTGGGTATGTCTTCTATTATCGTTAAAAAATCAACCTCACGGCCATCCTTATCCCGAATATAATGAAGAGAACAACGGTATCCATGATAATCTTCCAAAAAATGCAATCGTTTTAATAAACCAGTTGCTACTAAATTTTCAAATCGCGGACCATGCTCATCTAGAACATCAGCATTATCGTAAAAATATACTTTAGGTGGTTTTTGTATCGCACGGGGTATATTTTTTGTATAAGAATATACTGAAAAAGTTAAATATAAACTTTCCAAAATAGATAACCAATGCTTTGCCGTATTAGCCGAAATTTGCAGATCAGTTGCCAAATTAGACAAAACCACCAAGCCCCCCACGCGCCGTCTTAATAAATCTACAAAGAGTGAAAGGGTCTGAATTTGACGAATTTGTTCTAAATCGCGCAAATCTTCTGTTAATATTCTATCAAATCGTTCTCGTCGCCACCTTCTTGCTTCTCGTTCATCGTTTTTAAGAAACGGCTCTGGAAATCCTCCATACTTAAGAAGTCTTTTAAGTCCATCAAGAGGCGTGATATCAGGTGGAAGCTCATCCAAACTTAACGGATGAAGCCGCCAATAATGATATCGCCCCATGAGGGAATCACCACCGCGCCGATAAACATCAAGCCGAGCTGAACCGGTTATTAAAAAATGTTGATTCGCTAATTTCTTATCATAAACGCCTTTAATCCAGGATTTCCAAAGAGGGTATTTATGTAACTCATCAAGAATGATAAGATTTTTATCTGGCAGCCATTGACGATTTAAAATGATATGCCGATCTTTATCATCATCCCAATTCAAATAAAGGCTTTTGGAAAATTGATGATGGCACAGTGCCTTGCTCAGTGTTGTTTTGCCAACCTGGCGAGGTCCGCCAATAAAAACCATTTTTTGAATTAAATCTTTTTCTATAAATAATTCGCAATATCGTCTCATGGCTATTTTTTACCGTACTAGAATATAGACTCGTCTATAATTCAGTATACTGAATTATAGACAGGCTAGCAATCGTTTAACCTAAAAAACGCAGTTGCACGAATCCATCACCGTTAAAAAAAGAACGATGTTCCATCCGTTAATGCCCCCCAAAACCAAGTTTATCCAGGTGATGGTATAGCAATAGGTGATTGAAGAACCCGACGCTTCAAATATTTCTCAAGCGCTTTGCTTAAAATCCTGTACCAAAGTTGTTCGCTAGATAACTGCTCCGCATCAGCCTTCAGAGATTGAAAAAAGTTCACAATACGACTTAAAAGCAATTTTACTTTTTGGGTCTTCCCATGCGTGCTCG
>CAMDJY010000205.1 GCA_945901145.1 Legionella genomosp. 1
TGTCACCTTAGGTGTTTTATCTTTTCTTATCTTATCAAAGTCAAACTGAGCAAAATAATGCTCCATTAAATAGAAATGACCATAATGAGCTGCAAGATTAGGAAGTGCATGGCTTTCGACTATGACCGCTTCATAGATCCCTTCTTTGACTAAAACTGTTTGATTAGATGAAATTTGATTAGCAGTCCACAAATTATTGTAACGTGTAGCGATTGCTAATCCGTCCGATGGCATCACTTCTTGCTGACAGGTCCTGAATGCGCGACATAGCACCCAGTTCAACTGATTCGTTTCTATCGCCAATGATAAAAATGGCTTTTCATGACGTACGCGCTTGGGCGTCGCCGTTGATAATGCATAAATCAGGGTGTATTGCGAACGAGACATTAGCGATCGCGTCAGTGGCGTTTCACGCAATGCATTCTCAACATCTACTGATGCGCCATGTTTTATCAATAATTGAACTACTTTTTGAGCACTCTCGCCGGCATTGGCTGCTACATGAAGTACTGACTCACCCGACGGTAGTTTAAAGCTTAATAAAGGGTGTTCAAGAAATTTTTTCTCAAACATATTGCCTGGATAATATTTTAATACTCGTCTAAATTCGACTATTTTCTCCGGCAAATAAGATGTTGCTGTTGTGTCTCCGTCTTTGATATTGCTTTTACCAAGATACGACTTCAATTGCTCAAATTCAGCTGGTGTTAATTTTGACAGTACGGGATAAGGCAACATGGCTTCCACTAATTTGTCCTTCCCTTGTTCAACCGCCATATGAAACGGCGTATAGCCATTCGCTTTTAATGTGGCAGTTAAACAAACCCCTTTTTGAATCAACGCAATTGCGACGGTATCCAATTCTTGACGAATGGCAAGATGAAGCGGCGTCATACCTGACTCCATCGCTGAACTTGCTTCTGCTGGTGTCAAATACTGCAAAAGTAATAACGCAATGTCTGGAAAATGATTTTCGATGCTGTTATGTAATGGAAATAAGCCGTTGTGCAACATCACATGAGGATTAGCACCACGAGATAATAAAACCCTAAGTACTTCGATGTGTCCCACCTGAACTGCTATGGATAAAGGTGTGATCCCCTTTTTACTTTTGATATTAAATAAACTGGGTTCGATATCAAGAAAATAAGAAACCACATCCGCCCGTCCTTCGTGCGCTGCGACATGGATAGCTAAAAATCCAAAATCATCGGCAAGCATGACTTGCGCGCTATCAACACTCATTAATTTTTGAATTTTAGCCAAAGAAAGTCCGGTGCTTGCATAATGCAACACATAAGCACCTTGTTCATCAACTGGCTTTTTAAGCTGATTTAAATCAAGAGGCATATGCTCAATATCTTCTGCCATCAATGCCTCTAGATATCGCTGAGCTTCTGTTTGTTGTGGTTGTAATTCTTTTTTCGGGCGTATTGGTAGATTAAACACTGCATATTTTTGCGCACCTTGCATCACATAGTGCACCTCTTTACTCTGCACATCCAATCGAGAAACACTTTCTAATAAAGCATCCTCTTCTGATATAGGGTTTGTTGCAATATTGGGTAATGCAATAGAACAACCGCCCATGATTTCAAATGTATCACCTGTTTCGCGGATGAGATCTTTATTAGTAAACCCTCTACGCATATGAATGTAATGATCTGTCACATATACTGGTGATGTAGCTTGACGCATTGCATTAAGCATCACTCGATGTGGATGCTCAAGATTATGTTTTATGTCATCTAATTGTGCATGTAAATCAGCTTTTATTGACTGCAAAAGGCGCTTAAGCTCTTCTTTACGCGCTATTTTAAGTATCTCTGGAAGATTTTTGAGATTATTTGCCTTTTTCTCTTGCAGTGTCTTATTTTCTAAATCAATTGATTTAATCGCATCTTCTCTCTCCTGAATCGCTTTATTCGAAGAAGCAATACTTGATGAGATACTTTGTCGAGCATTACGAATGGTATCTCTATTCATCAATTCTTCATATGCCGTTAACTGTGCAACCTGATTATTAAATTTCTGCAATTCCGAATTAGCTGATGCGATATTTTGTCTGCAAATACCAATATCCCCTCTTAATTTATTAACATATTCCATATTCTCTGCAATCCGTTTATCTATCGCAGCGTTTGCAGACTCTAATGATTTTCGTATTTCTCTTTCGAGTTGAGTAAGAATATTCCTAATTGCAGCCCGTTCCTCTTCTGGCATAGCTTCAATGGTTTGCTCATCCGTCAAGGCCTGATTTTCGCCTATCCTATCAATAAACCGATCAACCTCAGATTTCGCTCGCTCAACTTGCTCAACTACAGGCATCACAGCAAATGACTTGTGCTCTGTCTCAGTCAAAAAATAAAGTACCTCTTTGATACGCTCTCTATATATTCTGTCAATATCGTGACAACACAACACCAAATGCATCGACAACGTCACAACCATACGTGTGACTTCATAGTCATTGAGTTCGATAGGTGCGGTGTTATGTAAATGCTGCTGTATTTTTTCTAACAAGAGTCCTTCAATCGCATGTTGAATTACAGGCTTTAATAATTGCGGAAACTGCGACATTGGAATTTCTTGAAACAAGGATTGTAAATGCGTATTTACCTCCTCCGCGGGCAAATGCTCTAGACAATCTTGCAAGGTTATTTTCAAAGGCAATCGTTTAAAATATTGCACTGGAATGGGTGGTAGAATTTCAGGAAATGGTTCATTTAAGCGCATAGGTTTATTTTTAAAAACAACTTCTTTCCCCATGGCATCTAAGGTTAAATCAATATAACCACTGACTGTTGCAAGTCCCAGCAGGTCAAGATAATTTTGCAAAAATGGTAATTTCAAGAACGTATGTTTAACTTCGGCTGCAAAATCATGGGTGCATTGTTTCATCGCCTCATAATCATCTGGATAATGACCATGACGTGCTTTATGCTGCTCTAAAAATTGCTTATATGCTTCTGTTTCTTCAATCGTATACTCAATATCATATTCAGGTTTTGGAAACATCATATGATCATGACGTTGCATCTCTCCCAAACGCGCAATGATTCGAAAGGAAGTTTGATAAGGTTGTTTTTCTGAAATGTTGACTGAATGTGCGTGTTCATTCATATGAAAACGAGACATGGCTTCGCGAAGCGAATAATAAGCCAGTTGCAATTGTTTTGCCTGCGCATCATCACGAC
>CAMDJY010000206.1 GCA_945901145.1 Legionella genomosp. 1
AACTTGAAAAACTGCTCCCATACAACATCGATCCTGAACTGTTAAACAATATGAGAAGCATACCTGAGCTCATCATGCCTCAGAAAGATGGGGTTAATTAAACGGTTACCAATAAACATATTAAGTTAGCAGAACAATTAGTCAATGAGCCACCATCTTCGATATTAAGGCTTCATTAGGTATTTATTTTTTATAATCGGATTGTAAGATACATGTTATGATTCGATTCGCAATCAGCTCTTTGAACTCGGTGGTTAAGTTACTTGAAATGACGATATATGGTTTTTCTGAGGCATCATCACGTAAAAAACAAACATCTAAAATATAATCTATTGACGAAAGTTCTTGCCGTGGAATGGGTAGTTTGACGGGTTTTAGTCCGAATAATGTGTCGTTATGATGTTCTAGGATAAAATTATTCCAGACGTTTAGATTAATTAAGAAAACATTTTTACGGTTAAATGCGGCTAGTCTCCAACAGACTTCAAATGCTTTAAAATGTTTATATTTAATTTTTAAGCCTTGTAATATTTTGATATACAAAGGCATCGCGATGCGTGTGATAAATCCTTTGAGCCAGGATTTTTTTCGATAGCAGTCCGTGAAACAAGAAAATTTAATCAGCGATGAGCAGCGTTGTTCTTCAGCAGTTTCTAATATAGTTTGATGAATTTGTTTGGATAAAACATCTAAATGCATATCTTTAGAGACATGGACTTTGATTGGATCTACACGTACAAAACATCCAATGGTATGATCATAAGCTGAATTTTCTCGTGTCGACTTGACTAGGTTAATTAAGAAAGATTTTGAGTCATGTTTCGGGTTAACACTGTGTTCTGCAAGAACTTGAGTGAGTGCGGCACAGAGCGCATCATTGAGATTTATCTGATGTTTAGAACATAATGATTTCAGTGCAAGAATAGCTCTATTTGGAATTTCTACATAGGTTGAATAGGGCGTATAGTTCGCTTGCATGTTTTTAACAATATGATGTTGTGAAAAATGAAACAAATTCGTGTTGCTTAAATATTTTTTCCAGAATTTCATTTTAGCTTTGAGCGAGTTACTGGTAATGTTTTGCTCTTCAAAAAGATATTGCTTGAATTCTGTTTTTAAATCATGTTTTTGATGCTTATCTGGGTCTGTGTAACTTATGTAACCTTCTGATAAATCAGAATATAAAATATCCATAGAAGATTCGTCAGCAATGAGGTGTGGCATACAAAGTTGAAGTTCGCTTTGGTTTTCTAAATAAAAAATCCGCGCTAATACCATGACATTCTGACGTGGCCAAGGGTAGGTTTGGATGAGTTCATTTATTGAATTTAATAATTGAGTTTCTATCTGTTCTGGGGTTCCAGTGAGTCGCTGGACATCAAATGAAAATTGGCGTTTTTTTTGTAAATGTTGCGCTGGGTATAATTTTGACACAGAGTAATGCAGTACTTCTTGTCGATCAAATGCATAATCAAATGCATGTTTCAACGCTTTGCTATCAAGATGGCCTTCAAAGCGTTTTCTGGCCACAATATTCATTTTTTTAGCTTTAGGCTCAAATAAATCTGAAAACCATAGGATCAGTTGGAAATCAGTGAGCGGCAGCCTTTTAGAGGGAAGCTTTTCGGGTATCGGTGTCTCTAAATAAGTTTCTGCTTGATCGAGATAGGGAATTAATGCAGCAATCGTTCCGGCACGATAAAAATGAGCTAAGCTAATATTTTTACCTAGTTTTTGTTGAATATCAGAAATAATACGCGCAGCGACTAGGGAATGTCCTCCAAGTTCTAGGAAGTGATTATCTATGCCAATAGTTTGGATTTTTAATGCTTTTGACCAGATTGAAGCCAGTGTTTTTTCAAGATCAGTTTGAGGTTCTAAATAGGTTTTTTGATCAAAGCTAAATTCATGTCTTGGTAGTGCAAGACGATCGAGTTTGCCGTTGGTTGACAGGGGAAATTGGTGCATGTGTACGAATGTCGTGGGCAGCATGTAATTGGGTAAATGTTGTTCTAAAAAATCTCGTAAGGCTTTATGATCAAGCTTAGCATCGCTGATATAATAGGCAATGAGGTGAGTCTCTTGGACGAGTACGACTGCTTGGTGAACTAACAAATAAGATTCTAATAGGTTTTCGATTTCTGCGAGTTCAATGCGATAGCCACGTATTTTAACTTGAAAATCATTACGACCGAGATATTCCAGCTGACCTTCTGCAGACCATCGAACTAGATCTCCGGTTTTATAAAGTCTCGTATAGCCTTTTTGGCGATCCGCGGGCGTTGCAAAAGGATTAGGAATGAAACGCTCTGCTGTTAACTCGTCTTTGTTGATATATCCGCGCGCAAGACCAACTCCGCCAAGATACAATTCTCCCTCTACACCGACAGAGACTAAATTTTTTTCTGTATCTAAAACATAGACTTGGGTATTTTGAATTGGTTTTCCGATATAGATTTTATCCGCATGGCGGGGGCATGGGAAAAAAGTGACATCAATAGATGCTTCTGTTGGTCCATATAGATTATGAATTTCAAGCGTATCAGGGCTAAGTTCATAAAACGTGTTGACTTGATTTACAGTCAGCGCTTCACCACTGCAAAAAACATAATGCAATGAGTCTGGTACTTGCTGTTGCATCGCAATTAATGTTTGTGTATACGCAGAAAGCATGCTTGGCACAAAGTGTAAGACCGTAATTTTTTGTTTTTGAATTAAATCATTGAGATACAGGGCATCCTGATGACCTTCATGCTTGGCGATCACCAGCGATGCGCCTACTTGATGTGCCCAGAATAACTCCCAAACCGATACATCAAAACCATAGGGTGTTTTGTGAAGAACGACATCATCAAGTGTTAATGGATAAGTTTTTTGCATCCAATCAATTCGATTGACGACGCCTCGATGAGGAATGGCAACCCCTTTGGGTTTGCCTGTAGTACCTGATGTATAAATGACATAAGCCAAGTCTTCTGGCTGGTTGCTGATGGGTAATGCGTCAGTGCTTTCTTGTTGATAGCAGGCATCATCTAAATTGATAGCGTTGCGATGGTAGGACAGAATTGCATGACTATAATGTTTCTGCGTTAAAATGAGCTTGGTTTGCGTGTCATCTAAGATATATTTGATACGTTCAGGTGGGAGCTGAGGATCAATCGGTACATAAGCTGCTCCCGCT
>CAMDJY010000207.1 GCA_945901145.1 Legionella genomosp. 1
AACTCAGCGTATTAGCGCACAAATCATCAGCTCTAACAAAACCATTAATATCTCCCAAGAAAACTTAAAGCTTGTCATTGAAGCAATCAATCAAGAAAATTATGTCGATAAAGACTTAGATTACCTAGTCGCACTTTACTCTGATATTGAAGTCGCTATTCAAGAAAAAAAAATAGGTCAGATCGCAACAAAATTAGGCTTTGAATGTCAGCTTCTCTCTCCCAAACCTCAAGTGACCTACATCACAGAAGAGTTTGAAATCAAAGACATAGCAATCGATTTAGAAGATATTATATCGGGTGATATCTATGTCATTAATAGTCATGGCAAACCTAGTCAAATAGACGGTGGATTTACGCCTGCTATTCAAAATGAACTTGATTTAGAAAGAATTGTGATCGATGCGTGCTCTTCAGCAACGGCACGAAGAACACCCAAGGATAGTAAAAGTATTATCGCGCAAGTTGCAGAAAGTGCCTATCGCGCCAATAAAAAAGATACAATAGAAATTATTGGCTATACCGAAGACTTCACAACAGAAGAGACCGAACTCACAACGCTTGCAATTTTTGCAAAAAAAGAATTCATATTAAGTCAAGCGAAACTAGCAATCATTACCCCTGGAGAAGTAAAAGCAAGCGAATTAAAAGCAAGACAATACCTTGGCTTTAAACACATCCAACAGCAAAAACAAAAATTAGATAGCAATCTTGATAAAAAAACAAGCGCTGAAATCATATTACGTGATGCACTGATTGCAGTATGCTCGAAAATTGTTAATCATGAATTAATTGAAAATCTCTGTGCGCTGGATCCGACTCTTCCGGTATTACAAGGAGAAGAACAACAAAAAGAGACAGTACCTGAAACATGGATAGGACCAAAAAATAAATTTAGAGACGCACAAAAAAATAAATTCAAACAAGAGCGCAAAAATTATATTCACCAGTTACATGAAAACAGTCTCGTATCAGCAGCTCAAAGAATAATTGAAAAATTTAACGGCTTAAATATTGATGAAGATTTCAAAAACGCAGTTGAAACACTAAAACAAAGTACTTTCTTTCTACAAGACCTCCTTGTCAATCGATCACCCGTCGCTAAGCAAAGAGTGCAGCCATTTTTTCAACCTGCTCCTACGGAATTATTACGAAATATTGAAGCTGAATCTTTAAACCAACATCCGTTTCAGCCCCGCTAAATGATTTTTAGCGAGCACTTTAGATTGTGCTTCATTGTGTTCCCCGGTACGACCAAACCACTCTAAGCTTTCTTCTGGAAGTTCCTCTAAAAACCGACTGGGGAGACAATCATAATTTTCTCCAGAACGCCGCCGTTGCTTGGCAAGTGTTAAACACAATTCCCGTTTTGCTCGGGTAATGCCAACGTAGGCTAATCGACGCTCTTCTTCAATGGCTTCATCTTCTATACTCACCCGATGAGGAAGTAAACCTTCTTCCATCCCCACTAAGTAGACATAAGAAAACTCCAGTCCTTTAGAAGCATGCAATGTCATGAGTTGCACAGTTTCAAGGGTAGGATCTTCAGCTTGTTCGAGACGATCAATCAGCATCATCCGGCTGACGACATCTGCTAAATCATCAATATCAGACTTAGTCAATAAGCGCTCAACCCACGCCAGCAACTCCCATACCTGCTCCATCCGTTTTTGCGCTTGTACCGGCGTGTCTGATAAGTCATAAAGATACGCCTCATAGCCAATACTTTCTATTAATTCGCGTAACGCCTGAGGAATATTTGCACCCGTGCATTGATGTTTGATCTGTTCTAACCAAGCTTTAAATTGCTTTAAAGCAGTGCGCGGTGCGTCACTAAGATAAGTACTTAACGCAAGATGATCACAACACGTATACAAACTTTGTTCTCGATTTTGTGCATATTGACCCAAAGCAGCAAGCGTTGTTTCTCCTATCCCGCGCTTAGGGGTATTAATAATTCTTAAAAAAGCAGCATCATCAGCTTCATTACATAATAAGCGTAAATAAGCAAAAATATCTTTGACTTCAGTGCGTGAAAACCAAGATTGTCCTCCGCTCACCCGATAAGGAATACCTTGTTGGCGTAAGGCCGCCTCAAACGCCCGCGACTGATGATTGCCACGGTATAAAATCGCATAATCTGAATAAGTCGTACCAATACGCATACGGTGATTAATCATATCTGCGACCACCTGATCCGCCTCATCTTGTTCATCTTGACAACATAATACCCGTAATAAATCCCCAGGACCCAAGGCACTCCATAAGGTTTTGGAAAAAATATGCGGATTTTGTGCAATAAGCTGATTCGCAGCCTGGAGTATACGACCGGTTGAACGATAATTTTGCTCTAACTTAATTAATTTTAATGCAGGATAATCGTCTTTTAATTGTTTTAAATTTTCTGGTCTTGCTCCCCGCCAAGCATAAATCGATTGATCATCATCACCCACAACCGTGAATGCTGGGCGATGTTTCATCAACAACTGCACTAACCGATATTGGCAATGATTAGAATCTTGATATTCATCAACCAAGAGATGACGAATTTTATTTTGCCAAAATTCCAATCGATCTGGATGCTTGGTAAAAAGCTCGATGGGTAATGCTATCAAATCATCAAAATCTACAGCATTATAAGTGCGCAAAGTCTGTTGATAATGTGGATAAATCCGAATTGCTTCAGCAACAACTGGGCTTTCAATCGGGAGTGCTAAAATATTTTCCAATGGCAAATTGCTATTCTTCCACCCTGAAATCAACGTTTGAATGCGTTGAACATCTTCACGTTCACTCACACGTCCAGGTGAGATTAAATTTCGAATCATGTTTGCCGAATCTTCACTATCAAAAATCGAAAACCCTGGATTTAAACCACAGCGTTTGGCATCTTTCTTAAGAATACTCAAGCCAAACGTGTGAAACGTTCCGATTTTCAAGCCGCGTCGTGCTGCTGCAGGCAAGAGCATCCGCACACGCGCCTTCATCTCATTCGCCGCTTTATTCGTAAAAGTAACAGCATAGATCGATTGCGGCTGATATCCGCATTGCTGAATCAAGTACGCAATTTTCTCAGTAATCACCCGAGTCTTACCACTGCCAGCACCTGCCAAAACGAACAAGGGTCCATCAAGATAATGCACTGCAGCCATTTGTTGTGGATTAAGCA
>CAMDJY010000208.1 GCA_945901145.1 Legionella genomosp. 1
CGTATCCTGGGTGAATCGCAACGGCATCGGTAATTTCAGCGGCGGAGATAATTGCTGGAATATTTAAATAACTTTTTTGTGACGGTGCAGGACCGATGCATACGGTCTCATCTGCTAAACGTACATGGAGTAAATCTTTATCGACACTAGAATGTACAGCAACCGTCGCAATATTCAGTTCTTTACAAGCACGCAAAATTCGCAGGGCAATTTCACCACGATTTGCAATTAAAATTTTACTTAACATCCTCGCTCCTTATTCGATAATGAAGAGCGGTTCATCATACTCTACAGGGTCGCCATTTTTTAAGAAAATTGCTTTAATGACTCCTGCTTTGTCTGCTTCGACTTCGTTAAACATTTTCATAGCTTCGATAATACATAATGTATCACCCACTTGAACTGAGGATCCGACCGAGACAAAAGGTTGTGCTTCGGGTGAGGGTGCCAAGTAAATTGTCCCAACCATCGGAGAGCGTAGGCGATGACCAGATGGTTCAGTTGCCCCATGACTCACTGGTGCCGGCGTTGCTGTTGGCGTGTGTTTTGTGTCATGATGTGGCGATGGTATCACATGATGAATTTGTGGTGATTGAACAAATGTAGGTTGTGTTTCAAGCGATGTATGACGACGGCTTAAGCGTAATGATTCTTCGCCTTCTTTGATTTCAATTTCTGCGATACTGGTTTCTTCTAAAAGTTCAATTAATTTTTTAATTTTTCGAATATCCATACGTAATTTCTCGTTAAGTTAATTGACGAATAACGGCTTCTAATGCAAGCACGTAACTGTTTATGCCAAACCCTTGGATGACTCCTTGAGCGATGTCAGAAATATATGATTTTTGGCGATAGTTTTCCCGTTTAAACAGATTACTCAGATGCACCTCTATAAATGGAATGTTGACTGCTAGTAACGCATCACGCAAAGCTAAGCTTGTATGCGTCAATGCCGCAGGGTTGATGATGATATAGTTAATCTCATCGATGTATGCCTTATGAATGGCTTCAATCAATACATGCTCTGCTTGACTTTGTAGCGTCCGTAATTGGATAGATACGCTTTCAGCTTTACGCGTGAGAGTTTCATTTAAGGCTTCGAGCGAATCTGCACCATAGACGTTCGGTTCACGAAGGCCAAGCAAATTTAAGTTCGGTCCATGCAGAACGAGTACTTTTTTCATGATATTAAATATTGCATCTCTGGGAGAGCAGATTCTGACTGATTTTTAGGGTGATGTCTAGAAAAACGTATTTACCTTGATTTTAGTGAAAAAATCTGGCTAAATTTCGTCTCTTGCAAGGAAATGAAACGCAAGATATTAAAAGTCCAATAATAAATCAAGGAGGTTGTGTGAAAAATATAATACTATTTAGTGGTGTTTTAAGTATTTCAAGTATCTTAAGCTTGTCTTATGCGGCGATTCCTTTGCAATTGCATCGTGCTTCTGTTGATGTGATTCAAGATATGTTGCCTATGTCTAAAAATTCATCTAAAAGCTTTTCTATAAAGCCGATTGAAAAGCACTCTGATCAGCAAGGCATCGAGCATAGGCGTCTCCAGCAATATTATGCTGGTTTTCCAGTTTGGAATGGCTATGTCGTAGAGCATACCTCAGGTGTCACAAGAACAGTGAATGGTGTTGTGTATCGTGATATTGATAAAGACATTGGACAACCCCCAGAAGGTTATATGAGTCAAGGGCGTTTGGTGTTTCATGAACTTAAAACGCATTATTCAGGAACAATAAGTGATGAAATCATAAAACCTATGGTTTATATAGATGAACTTGAGCAAGCACATTGGGTTTATTTTATAAGTTTTCGAGTTGAAAATCAGGACAGTGAGCCAAAACAGCCTGCGTTTATTATTGATGCTATCACCCATGAATCTCTTCTTAGGTGGAATGAAATTAAAACCATGAATTATGCTAAGGGACAAGGATATGGTGGCAATGTAGGTGCAGATAAAATTCAATATGGCGGAGGTAATAAGCCTTTTTTAGAGATTTTGCGCGGTACGACTGAAGAAATATGTGCGATGCAAAACCAATATGTGAGTGTTTATGATATGAATGGTCAATCTTATGGGCCTGGAAAACTGGCTACATTTGATTGTCCTCTCTCTAACGATGCATATTGGACTGGTTTAAGCCAGGATGGTTATGATAAAGCTAACGGTGCTTATTCTGTCTGGAATGATGCGTTGTATATCGGCACGGTTGTTTTTAACATGTATCAAGATTGGTATAAACTGCCTGCCCTGGGCACGGCAAATAAACCAAAAACGCTCATGATGCGTGTTCATTTTGGAAAAAATTATGAAAATGCTTTTTGGGATGGGAAGCAAATGAGTTTTGGGGATGGGGGAGATTATTTTTATCCTTTAGTTGGCTTAACAGTCGGTGCTCATGAAATTAGTCATGGATTTACTGAACAATATTCTGATTTAGTCTATGTGAATCAATCTGGTGGGATGAACGAAGCATTTTCTGATATGGCGGCTCAGGCAGTACAATTTTATTCCGAGGGTAAAGTAAGTTGGTCGGTTGGTGCAGAAGTTATGAAAGATCGAAAAAGTGCGCTGCGTTATCTGGATAAGCCCAGCCAGGATGGAAAATCAATTCAGAATGCTAAAAAATATTACAAAGGCCTCGATGTTCATTACTCAAGCGGGGTATATAACTATTTTTTTTATCTTTTGGCCAATAAGCCTGGTTGGAATGTGCGACAAGCATTTGGTGTGATGGTTAAAGCCAATATGGATTATTGGGTTCCTACGTCCAATTTTGTCGACGGAGCGTGTGGTGTTTTATGGGCTGCAGCAGATTTAGGTTTGGATTTAGACGCTATACAGGAAGCATTTGATGCTGTTTCTATTGAAACTAAAAAATGTTCATAATTGAACCATGCATCGTTTTAACACAGCGATGCATGGCTGATATTAATAAATATTAAGCGATGCTTTCTTCATGATGATGTGCGTCTGCTCTATATTCACCGAGAGATGCGAGGCTATTTAATTGAGCACGATTAAGAAGTGCTGCCTGTGCTTTTTTGATGTTTTCGGGTTTGCCTTGCCATGCTTGTAAACACTCGTCCTGTAGGGCGCGACCGTATGAAA
>CAMDJY010000209.1 GCA_945901145.1 Legionella genomosp. 1
AGCCTGAAATGAGCGAAGCGGCTCTTGATGAAATTCTCGCCATTGAAGAGTCGATTTACCAACAACTTGGGTTGCCTTATCGTGTTGTACGCATTTGTGCCGGTGATTTGGGTGCAGTTGCTTATAAAAAATACGATATTGAAGTTTGGATGCCGGGCCGAGAATCTGCAGAAAAATATGGCGAAGTCACTTCCGCATCAAACTGCACCGATTTTCAAGCACGCCGCTTAAACATCCGCTATCGAACACAAGAAAATAAGAAAATATATCCTTACACTTTGAATGGAACGGCAATTGCATTGAGCCGAACCTTAATGGCAATTCTTGAAAATTACCAAGAAGCAGACGGCAGTGTGACCATTCCTGAAGTGTTACAATCTTATGTCGGTAAAGATAGGATTAGCCCAAAATCTTAGCCTCATCAGCAAGCCATTCTGCATAACCATGTTTGAAGTCACGGATGCCTTTGACCTCAGAAAAATAAAGAATGCGTGTGGCAGTTTTTTCAATAAAATAGCGATTATGGCTAACCGCAATTAAAGTACCCGGATACTGCGATAGCGCATGCGCTAAAGCATCTATCGTTTCAATATCCATATGGTTGGTCGGCTCATCAAGAATCAAAACATTCGGCGACTCGAGAATAACTTTGGCAATCAATAGGCGCGCGGCCTCGCCCCCACTCAAAGATAAAATATTTTTATCAACTTCATCTTTAGTAAACAGCATCTGCCCTAAAGTCTTACGTATATTTTGTTCGGTATGTTTACTTGCCGTTTCATTTAACCATTGCCATACAGTCATCGAACGATTGAGTAAATCATGATGATCTTGAGAAAAATAACTGAGATAAACCTCTGTACCCCAAGTCATGGTTCCAGTATCAGCGGGCACCAGATCCATAAGAATTTTGAGTAAAGTAGATTTTCCTCGACCATTTGCGCCCATAATAACAACACGATCGCCGCGTTTGATTTCAAAATTCAATGCTTTAAATAATGGTCTGTCAGGATAACTTTTACTCAAATTTTCAACTTTACAAACCTGCTTAGCTGAAGGGCGTTGCACCTTAAATTCAATATGTGGCGCGACGCGAGATGAATGAACAATATCTGGAATTTCAATTTTTTCAATCATTTTAACTCTAGAGCGCGCCATAGAGGCCTTAGCAGCACTGGCTTTAAAACGGTCCACAAACTTTTGTAAATGCGCAATCCGCTCTTCAGCACTTTTCTTTTCCAGGATTTTTTGCTCTTGAATCAACGCTTTTTCTGCTAAAAATTTATCATACCGACCTGAATATTTTCTAATTTCACCATAATCAATATCAAAAATGTTGTCTGCCAAATGATTAATAAAATCAACATCATGAGAAATAAACAATACTAAGCCTGCAAAAGAGGTTTTCAGAAATTTCTCTAACCATTGAATTGACAAAATATCCAAATGGTTGGTTGGTTCATCGAGGAGTAAAATAGAGGGATTTTGAAACAAAGTTTGTGCTAATAAAACCCGAAGCTTATAGCCACCCGATAAAGCGCTCAAAGGACGCTGATGATAGTTAACAGCAATCCCTAAGCCAACTAAAATAGCCTCAATTTGACCAGAAGCGGAATAACCATCGTGATGATAAATGATTTCATCAAGCTCAGCTAAGCGAAACCCAGCTTCATCGGTCCAATCTTCTGAGTTATATATTGCTTCTCTTTCTTGCAAAGCTGTCCATAAAACACTTTTACCTTGTAAAACAATGTCATGAATCGGTGTATTTTCATAACGAAATTGATCTTGCTTCAGCCAACCAATCGTTGCATCTTTTGGAATAAAAACCTCACCAAAGCTTGGCTGCTCCTCACCAGTAATCAATTTAAAAAAAGTAGATTTTCCACAGCCATTCGCACCAACTAAGGCATAAGCTTTACCTGTGTTCAACGTGAAGCTCACATCACAAAACAAAAGCTTTTGACCATAAGTCATACCTAACTGATTAAGAGTAATCATAATTTTTAAAATACCAAAGGAATGGAACAGGATAGTACCGTGTAAACTGGTCTAAAATCAAGCTAAAAGGGCGATGTAAAAACGGGTGCCACCGGACCTTCTCATTTACAAGTGTTGCTTAAGCTGATACCTTTTGACCTTGTGAATTAAATAATACAAAGGGAAATTGTCTAAAGACACAAGGAGCGTATGGCATGAAAAAAGACGGTTACAAAACAGAAAAATACTTACCAAAGATGTTTAATCCCATCTTACAGTTCTATTTTCTTCTGACAGGTCTTTTATTTTTTTGCACAGTTAGTCTCGCATCTACGTCGACAGTTGGCTCTCTGTTGAAGGCTAACACCTCTCCCAAGGGTATGGGGTTGGCAACTGCTACTTTCCATCAATCAGGCGGTAATGCAACAGAAATTCAAAAAGTTAGTCTCACCTATTTTACATCTAACGACTGCTCCTCTGGGCCTTTTTTGCCGGCATTTAGTACGCCAGACAGTAGCCCTGTACTCACCATCCCTGCGGGTGGTAATCTATCATTAGACGCAACGTCCACCTACCAAGTCGCTATCAATAGCACACCGGGGACAATCAGTAATGTCAACTCAGTATTAGTTGGATTAGGGAACACAAATGGCACCTTTGCAACATTTACCGGCAGCTGTGCCGCAGCAGGAGGTTATTGTTGCTTGCCTATCACCTGTTCTTCAGGTGCGGGCACATGCGTAGCGTCTGTTGGAACCCAAAATTTTACTTTAAACCAAGCCGCCTCCGCTGCTTCGATTTCAACCTCTTCACCCTTATTAATTCAACCAAGCGCCACAGGTTCACTTGTAATAACCAATAGCGGACCCAGTACAGCGACAAATATTGTTGCAACGTTACCGGCATCTTTGAATGACATCACACAAAACAGTAGTAATTGCACGTCTGTTGCATCAGGTGCTACTTGTCAATTATCATTTACAGCGTCGACGGCGCTTCATGATCCGACACTGATTTCCATTCAGGGTGACAACACCAATAGCGTGTTTGCAACGCTTTCGGTAGCGGTGCCCTGGGTTGTAAATGGCACCGTTAGCGCCA
>CAMDJY010000210.1 GCA_945901145.1 Legionella genomosp. 1
ATGAAAACCAATGATGCAATAAATAAAGGCGGAATCAATGCATCGCGAATTGTAGCTATCAACAGCTGACGCTGTTGATAGGTCACCATTTTTTCCTGATGACAAGAGTCTAATTTTAATGCTTCTATATTTAAAAAAATAAATTTTAATTTATTTTTTAAATAGGGCTCTTCATAAGGTGATTCAAGACGCTTAGCTAGTGCAGTAAAATCCCTTAATTGTTGTACTAATTCTTTTTCTGCTATCGTCTTTAACTCCTTAACTTTTGACACCTGAAGAGTCATTGACGCACTCATATAAGCAAAATTAAATAAAAAGCATAAACTAATCCCAACCAAACCTAATATCAATGCTGTTGCGGGGACAACCCCTGCTGGGGGAAAAAAGAAACAACATACCACGCAAAACGCAGCTATCAGGCTCACAGCATACATAAGATCCATGGAAACACTCATTTTCTTAAACTTCCAATTGAGACGGGCTTTAAATGCAGTGATTTGCACTTCTTTCAAAGCGTTTTTTAACACCTCCACAGGAACTTTATTAAATCGTGTCAAATTTTTCTTTTCTGCGGTTTGAATCTCGAACTCTAACCGTTCAATTGTTTGTTGGTATCTGTGCATATTGGCTTCGTGTTCTGCTTGTTTCTCATACATTGAATAAATAGTTATAATCACATCCATCAGCAACAAGGCCGCGGTGAGAACATTCCCCAGATACCCAGCAAGCCCAGATCCAACCAACACAAAGAAACAAGCTGCATTGCAAAGGCCCCAGATACTATCATTCAGCAATCTATATTTACGTACCTGCCAATGCGTTCGCCAACGCTGACTCCAAGTAAACCCAAGCTCACGCTCTTCTTCACCCATGGCAAATTCAAACGAATGTCCAATTAAGCCACTCCAGACTAAACCTGCTCGTGTGAAATAAAGAATCCAGCTCAGCGAACCCCCGATTGGAGAAATCATACCCAGCGTATGCGACGCATTGGAAGTATCAGCAAAAGAAGCGGGCAAAGCAGTTAAAATCGCAGAGATCATGCCGCCTGCCCATACCCAATAGAGGCGCCGTTCGTTAATATGTGCAATGAAATCACGAACCGTTTTTTTACGACTAGACGTCAAATCATCAATCGTCTCTAAAAGCGCTGGAACAACCAGACGTAAGCCAAGAAATTGCGTATATTGTTCTGAATCAGCTGTCTGGCGCAGGAGCTCAAACTTCCCATGAGTGGTCACCCGCGAAAGCCGCAGCAAATTAATCAACCGAGCACAGGATCTAATTTGTTGGGCACGTGCTGGTATCGCGTGACTAACACGTTGAATTCTATCTAGCTCAAATTGCACGGATAATTGATAGTAAATCAGCATCAATTCCCCTTCCCAAGCAATTTTTTGCTCTGCCGACAAAAAACCCAAGCCTCCTTCAAGTCGTTGCATGTTCACTAAGCGTTCTTCAGCATCATTAAGTGTTTTTAAAAAAGCAAATTGTTTTAAATATACCGGGCGAATATCCAACCTGCGCGGCTCCCCATGATGGTCCACATAAGTTTGAATCGCTTCTCGATCTTCAGAACTTAACGCCCAAAAAGAAGGGCTGGTGAAAATATTATGCATCATTTTTTCTCTGCAAACACATTGTGATCTAGTTTAGAGCATAGCATAATTTCAGATAACAATCTTTCGAAAACATTTATTCCCTTATTTTCATATGGTTAAGTTAACTCATAGTTTCTTTACAATTACATTACAAATTTATGACTATTATTTCTTCACAACTGCAATTTTTTATTGTAGGATGAGTTCGATTTTTATAAAACTGATAAAGGAGATAAGTATCATGGCAAACGTATTTGAAAACACATGGAATAAATTAAAAGGACTGACTAGCCCCGAAAGTCGCGGGTTCCGTATAGAAGCAGGACTCGGAGCGGTAGGTGCAATTGGACTAGCTACTTTAGCTGTTGTCTTCCCACCAATTGCTTGGCCATTAATCATTACTTTGGCGACTATTGTAGCGGTTGTTGCAGTGAGTGCAGCTGTTGTTGCAATTGGCGCATTCATAAGCAGCTTCTTTAAAAAAGAAGATAAAAAAGAAGAGCAAGATGCGTCTACAACGCTCGCAATCGAAGATAGCCCAGAAGCAGATAAGAAATTAGATAATCAAGAAGATAAGAAATTAGATAACCAAGAAGAAAATCAAGAAGCAAAAGACGTTGCCGTTGAAATTGCTAGTCAGACTGAAACTAAACCAGCATCATCAACTAATCAAATTTACTTGACACTTAAGGTTAATGTTGTCGATAACAAAGTTACTGCAGATGTCGAACAAGACCAAAAGCAAGAAAACAACAATGAAAACAACAATGAAAACACATCAAGTTCTGATAACAAAACTCAAATTAAAGCAGGCAATGATTATGATGAAGAAGAAGAATTAAGCGACTCATCTCCAACTATGAAAAAAGCCTAAGTGTAATTTTGATGCCAGTCGGTTAATCTGACTGGCATATTTTATTTGCCCCAACGCTTTACCAATGTATTTTCCAACGCAAACAAATCTAATGCCCGCCCCACCGTATCATCAACCATATCAGTAATAGTCTTAGGCTTTTGATAAAAAGCAGGCACGGGTGGAAAGATAATGCCTCCTAATTGCGTCACGTGAACCATGTTCTGTAAGTGCCCCAAATGCAGCGGAGATTCCCGTGGCATCAACACCAAGCGTCGACGCTCTTTCAACACAACATCAGCAGCTCGCGTCAGTAGGTTATTCGACAGGCCATGAGCCACCTCACTCAAGGTATTCATAGAGCAAGGGGCAATAATCATACCCATGGTTTGAAATGAACCACTCGCTAAAGAAGACGCAAGATCTTGAATTGGGTGATAATAATCAGCTAAAGCTTTCAGATCAGTTAAACTTAAATCAGTTTCATACGCACGGGTTAACTGACCCGCTTTCGTGACCACCAGATGCGTTTCAACCGGCATTGATTGTAAAACTTGTAATAAGCGAATCCCATAGATAATTCCCGATGCACCTGTAATACCAATAATTAATC
>CAMDJY010000211.1 GCA_945901145.1 Legionella genomosp. 1
TGACCTTAATTGACGCAGCCATTTTTAAGACAGTCATAGAAGACGGCTCAACCATAGCCGCCTCATAACATGTATCTTTGACATTTGAAAAGCCATACAACTCTGGATGCTGATATGCATTTAAAAATATTTCACTGACATCAAATAAAATCCATTGTATATCTGGATACTGATTTTTTAATAAGTCGATTCTTTGAGACAATACAGCGTTGTGTTTTTTGGCTAAATCTGTCAAAAGTTCGGTTGAATCAAAGTCTGCAGCTGCGGGTGTGCACCCTAAATCGGGTAAAGTCAGCACCATAATGTGCTTTGCGCCTTTCTCTGCAAGACGTTCAAGTTGTTTTTGAATACCATCGTTGACCATGATCAAGGACTGTTCGGTATCATCAGGTAGAGCAATGTAATTATTGGCGCCAATCCAAAGTACGTATAGACTTTCTGCATTGGCTTGATCATGATGTGCGAGCAAATAACTATCTACTTCGCGCGATAATGTAAAAAGAACATCATCCTCATCAGCGTCATCGAGTTCTTCTTCAACCACCCCAGCGCCACCAAATGCATAATCAAGTAAATGCGCATCTGCTTGATCACCGTAATAAAACGTTGCAAGTTGTTCAATCCAAACTGGGCCATTGGTAAAACGACCGGCAAAATAAGGCGGGGATGTTGGCAGTTGATGCTTCATATACTCATAAAGATTACCGTTGTCTGACAAGCTATCACCAAACATGACAATTTTGTTTAAAGAGACTGCCTGTGCCCATGAAGCAACCAACAACAAGAATCCTGACAATAAATATTTCATAAGCTCACTTACCTACATCTTTGCTAAATTAAAAACCAGTCAGAATGCCACAACCACGACTTAAAATTCAAGTCATTGCGCAACACCCAGTGAAGTTAATTTCAATTGACGTCCACACACCCACGCTTTATTTAAACCACTAAACACTTCTTTAGACAATCCACTGGGTAAGCGAACCGTAGAGTGATCTTCATTAATTTTTAATCCAGTAATAAATCGACTTTGTAATCCAGCTTCATTGGCAATTGCACCGACAATATTTCCTGGTTTAACGCCATGCACACGACCGACATCAATTCTAAACAGCTCTTGTGAGGTTTTATCATACGCATGAGAACCCATTGCAGGCCGAGATGAAGTATTTCTGTCGCGCTGACGAGATGGTTTTGATTCACGTCTTTCATAATTAGCATGATTATCACGCGTTGTTGACTTAGGTGTTGCAAATTGTTGTTGCCAAGGCTTATCTTGGTTTAATAATAAGGCAAGTGCTGCAGCAACATCGATTGCAGAAACCTCACGATCTGCTAAGTATTTTTCAATAATGCCACGATACTCAGCATGATATTCGTGCGTTAAGCGCTCTTCGATATTTGCGATAAACCGATTTTTTCTTGCTTCTTGGATCAGATGATCACTGGGGATCATCACTTTTTCAATGCGCTGACGTGTATGACGCTCAAGCGTATTTAACATACGAGATTCACGTGGGGTCACAAATAAAATTGCCACACCACTGCGTCCAGCACGACCAGTACGGCCAATGCGATGAACATACGTTTCACAATCATGGGCCATATCATAATTGATCACATGCGTCACTCTATCGACATCTAATCCACGCGCAGCAACATCTGTCGCAACCAAGACATCAATCACCCCTTGCTTAAATTGTGCAATCACTCGCTCACGCAACGCCTGGGTAATATCACCGTGAATCGACATCGCACGATGACCGTGTTGCTGCAATAATGTCGTCACTTCATCCGTGCTGATCTTCGTACGTGTAAATACAATAACTCCCTGAGTTATTTCTGTTGCCAAAACTCGGAGTAACGCATCTGGTTTTTGCGGCTGAGACACAAAAATAAAACGTTGTTCAACTGCTTTTACCGTCGCAGTTTCACCACGAATTTCGATAGACACAGGGTCAGTTAAATATTGATTCGCAATTTGTCGAATCCGATGTGGCATGGTTGCAGAAAATAATGCAATTTGTTTTGAAGCAGGTAGCGATGCTAATACAGTTTCAACATCATCGATAAAGCCCATTTGTAACATTTCATCAGCTTCATCCAGGACAAACGTGCGCAATTGATCCAAGCGCAAAGTTTTTTGTTTAATATGATCAAGAATACGGCCAGGCGTCCCTACCACGATTTGCGCGCCATCTCGCAATGCCTTTAATTGAGGCGGATAAGGTTGACCACCGCATAAAACAATGACGCGCGTATTTTTCTGATGCTTACTCAAAGCTTCAAAATGTTTCGCAACTTGTATTGCTAACTCACGGGTTGGTGCCAAGACTAAAACCTGTGGCTGCTGAATCTGCGGATCTAGGCGATTTAAGGCTGGAATGGCATACGCAGCAGTCTTACCTGTACCCGTTTGCGCCTGACCGATTAAATCTCGACCCTCTAATAACAAAGGAATCGTTTTTTCCTGAATCGGTGAAGGGCTCTCAAAGCCTAAATCCTCATGAAGCGCTTTTAAAATAGGCGCTGATAAATTAAGATCTGTAAACCTAATTGTTGATGTTTGAGTCATAAAGTTACCTGATAGTACTGAATCTAGAAATTAGATTAGTCAATATAAAAACAGTGACATACTATAGCAAATTTTATGGCTAAATGCACTCATTTTATTCTTTTTTTCTTTGTAGGCTACAAATTTTATGACGAGCGCTATCATACAGCTAAAAACATAATCCAGGAATATGCAAAATAATATACGAATAATCCACTTGAAAAGTAGAACTTAGTTCTATATAATTAAATATATACTATGAACTGGATGTCAATTTTGCGAGTGTTCAAGAGCAAATGGTTTTCAAAATTTTCCAAAAAAGAGCGCATTTCCGATAAAAAATTATGCGAACTGATTAAAGATATTGAGAATGGGATAATCGATGTTGATTATGGTGGTGGAGTGATTAAGCAACGACTTGCTAGAGAAAATCAAGGAAAGTCAGGTGGTTTTCGTTGCATTATTTTAATTCGTTTCAAAGAA